>JAGODW010000083.1 GCA_017998025.1 Spirochaetales bacterium | reverse complement strand
TCGGAAAGGGGAAGTGGTGGGTAGCGCAGAAACAGGAGAGGTAACAAAACGGGATCTGGCCCGGATGATGGTAGGAAGAGATGTAGTGTTTTCTGTGGATTGGAAACCGGCCCCTAAGGGGGACATTGTACTGGAAGTAGAAGGGTTAACCGTCCGAAGCGATCGAGGAACGGTAGCTGTGCGAGATGTAAATCTTACTATTCATCGGCACGAAATCCTTGGAATAGCAGGAGTGGCTGGGAACGGACAGAGGGAACTGGTAGAAGCGATAACAGGAATCCGCAGGGCAGAGAGCGGCCAGGTACGGATCCTGGGAAAGGATATCACCAATCAATCCGCGCGGGTAATCCATGCAGAAGGGATCGCCCATGTCCCGGAGGAACGGATTCGGTTTGGGACAGTACCGAACCTGCTGATCTACGAGAATGCTGTCTTAAAACGGCATCATTTTTCCCCTTTCTCCAATGTTGTATTTCTCAATTACGATGAAATTAAAGAAGATGCGGAGAGTATCGTCCGAAATTTCTCTATAAGCAGCCCCTCTATACACGTACCGATGAAGCAGCTGTCCGGGGGAAATATTCAGAAACTAATAGTCGGGCGGGAGGTGTCCGCAGGCCCGGTCCTCCTCGTAGCTTCGCATCCTACCTATGGACTGGATGTAGGAGCCACAGAGTATATCCGAAAACAGCTTGTGAAGCGGAGGGATGAGGGGGAAGCGGTTTTGCTCGTTTCCGAAGACCTGGAAGAGATCCTGGAACTCAGCGACCGCATTGCGGTAATGTTTGAAGGAAAAATTGTAGGGATTCTGGATCGCCAGGATGCAAACATAGAAGAAATAGGCCTTATGATGGCAGGAGTTACTCCGTGAATCTCAAAAGAGCTCGGGAGCGATGGGAATTCCAATGGGAGGAAAGGACCGATCGTTCTTTCCTGTTTTCTGTTACTGTCCTTCTTATTGCTCTAGTATGCGGAGTATTGTTGATAGGGGTGGTCTTCATATCCCTCGGGGTAAATCCGGTTTTCGCATTAAAGCAGATCTTTTTAGGTTCGTTTGGGAGTTTGTACGGCTTAAAAGAATCTCTTACCAAAGCGATTCCCCTGTTTCTTATTGCAGGGGGATTATGCGTAGCCTATAAGGCAAAGTTCTGGAATATCGGTGCAGAAAGCCAGCTCCTTATGGGCGCGGTGTTCAGTACCTGGTTTGGATTGAATGTTGGGCAGTCCCTTCCACCTTCTATCGGTGTACCCCTTTTATTTCTTATGGGATTTTTAGGCGGTGCTCTTTGGGGAATCATCCCGGCAATTCTTAAGGTACGGTTTGGGATTAGTGAAGTTATTTCTACTTTGATGTTAAATTATATCGCTGCAGAGTTTGTAACATTTCTAATCGTCGGCCCCTGGAAAGGAGCTACAAAACATGGGTTTCCCTATACGGACGACCTGCCGAAAGCTCTAATTCTTGATACACTTCCAGGAAGCCGTATCCATTATATTACCCTGATCCTGGGAATCCTCCTCTGTATGATTCTTTTTATCCTTCTGTATCGATCGAAATTCGGGTACGAAGTTCGGGTAGTAGGGGAGAGTCCGGAGGCAGCACGGTATGCAGGGATCGATTTCTTCAAAACATCTCTTTTGATCATGGTGATATCTGGAGGTGCTGCTGGTCTTGCAGGGGTAGGAGAGGTAGCGGGGATTCATCATCATCTGGGCTATCCGGGAAACATCTCCGCCGGGTATGGATTTACGGCCATTATCACAGCCTGGTTGGGCAAATTGAATCCCCTGTTAACTCTTATTTCCGGTCTTTTCTTCGCGGGGATCCTGGTGGGGGGTGATGCCATCCAGATCTCTCTTCGACTGCCTGCGGCCACGGTTAATATTTTTAATGGGATTCTGTTGTTTGTCCTTATTGTAAGCGACTATTTTCTTAAGCATCGGCTGGTTATACGGTTCAGGCAGATATAACATGGAAGGATTGATTATTTCTGTAATTCATAGAACCTGTATGGCGGGTACATCGCTTCTCCTGGGTACTACGGGGGAAATCCTTACAGAACGGTCAGGGATCCTCAACCTGGGAGTAGATGGGATGATGAACATCGGTGCTGTGACCGGGTTTATTGTTACCTATACAACGGGAAACGTGCTTGCCGGAGTGCTTGCCGCCCTTCTGACAGGGGCCATCTCTGCTGCCATCCATGGGATTGTTTCTATCTACTTTAAAGCCAACCAGACGGTATCTGGACTGGCCCTTTCCATGCTGGGAGTGGGGCTGGCCGGAGTAATGGGAAAACCATATATAGGAAAACAGCTTCCGGTAAAACTGGAGCCTGTCCAGCTTCCTCTTTTAGGAAAGATTCCTCTTCTAGGGGACTTACTATTTAATCAGGACCTCTTGTTCTATGCGGGACTTCTCCTGGCTGTAGCTGCCTGGTTTTTTCTGAAATGGACCCGTTTGGGGATCCGGGTGCGTTCTGTAGGGGAAAATCCGGAAGCATCAGAAAGTCAGGGAAT
Source organism: Spirochaetales bacterium (assembly GCA_017998025.1). Lineage (GTDB taxonomy): Bacteria > Spirochaetota > Spirochaetia > DTKZ01 > DTKZ01 > DTKZ01. The sequence continues at coordinate 4,174 of JAGODW010000083.1, read as the reverse complement.
CTCCGTACGCTGGATACGGTTCTTCTGCACCGTGGCAGGCGGAGCCTTTGCCGGTCTGGGGGGAGCCCATATTTCGTTAGCGTATAGCACCTCGTGGATAGAAGGATTGGTGGCAGGAAGAGGATGGATCGTTGTAGGTCTTACTATATTTTCCCTCTGGAACCCGCTCCGGGGGATCGGGGGAGCTTTTCTCTTTGGAGGCATCTTTATTACCCAGTATATGTTACAGCCGTTAGGAGTGCCTCCCAATCTTCTTGCTACGCTTCCGTATGGTGCTACGTTAATCGTTCTTCTGGTAGACGGCCTTCGAAAAGATCACCGCAGCCTCCATGCTCCGGCCCAGTTAGGAGAACCGTACAGCCGGTGAAACCTATTTCTGAATGTTTATTCATTCCCGCTGTATAAATTTTAGTGGACAAACCGAACTTTTATTGTAATAATAATATCTACGAGGAAAATTTTCTTTAAAAAGGAGACATTTATGAAAAAGAGTCTATCGCTTTTTTTATCTCTTATCATAGTTCTAGGTCTTGTTCTTATTGGTTGTGAGAAACAGGCCAAGGAAATTAAAATTGGTGTCGTTGCGCCCATAAGTGGAGAGGCGGCTACGTTCGGTGAATCCACCGTGAACGCTGCAAAACTTTACTTTGATCAGATTAATGCTGCGGGAGGCGTGGCAGGGATGAAAATCGTCTATTTTATTGAAGACGATAAGGGCGATCCCACAGAAGGTGCCAATGCCTATTCCAAACTGATCGACCAGAACAAGGTTTCTGCCATTGTCGGTTCTGTCATGAGTAAAGTATCCCTTGCAGGAGGTCCTATTGCCCAGAACAAGGGTATACCCATGATCAGTTCTGCTTCTACCAACCCGGCGGTTACTCTGGTAGGGAACTATATATTCCGGGCTTGCTTTATTGACCCATTCCAGGGATCGGTAGCTGCCAAATTTGCCTACAATGATCTGGGTAAAAGAACTGCTGCCGCTATCTACGACTCGGGGAATGATTACACCAAGGGGTTTGCAGAAGTGTTTCGGGATGAGTTCACCCGAATGGGAGGAAAGATCACCGCTTTTGAGAGTTATGCATCTGGGACCAGTGACTTTAATGCCCAATTGGTAAAGATCAAGGCAACAAATCCGGATGTTATCTTTATTCCGAACTACTACAACGACGCAGGCCTTATCGCCAAGCAGGCCCGAGAGATGGGGATCCAGTCCGTACTACTGGGTGGAGATGGCTGGGACTCTCCGGATCTATTTAAAATTGCCGGGGATGCCATCGAGGGAGGATACTTTGTAAATCATTTCTCAAAAGATTCAGAGATTCCTGCGATTCAGAAATTTGTAGCAGATTATAGAGCGAAATATAACAAGGACCCGGATGCGCTTGCAGCTCTTGCGTATGAAGCGTGCATGATCCTGGTAGATTCCATAAAGAGGGCACAGAGCGCGGATCCCAAGGCGATTCGGGATGCGCTGGAGCAGACCAATCTGGAAACCCTAACGGGGGTTATAAAGTTTGATCAGAACCGTAACCCGCTTAAGAGTGCCGTTATCCTGGAGTGCAGGGGTGGAAAGGCCGTTTATAAAGGCATGGTAAACCCGTAAGGAAGGTTACATCAGAAAGGCTGAGGAGCCTGTGCTCTTCAGCCTTTCTTTATTTTTAAGAACGGGCATGAGCCTGAACCGGCGAGGTACATAATGGAAACCTTCCTCTCCCAGCTGATCTTTGGCATCCAACGGGGAACGATCTATGCTCTTATTGCCCTTGGGTACACGATGGTGTACGGGGTAGTACGACTGATCAACTTCGCCTATGGCGAAGTTTTTATGATCGGAGCTTTTGCCTCCTTTTTCCTGGTGAACGCGCTGGATCTGCCCCAGCCGATTCTTATTATACTGGCCTTCCTGATTCCTATGGCTGTCTGCTCTCTCCTGGGGCTTGCTATGGATGCTCTGGCCTACCGCCCCCTCCGGCAGAAGCCCCGCCTGGCTGCCCTGATAACCGCTATTGGTGTTTCTTTCTTTCTGGGGAACTTCGTCTCTTATTCCAGTGGAACAACGATACGTAACTCCGCAGGATTCGCTTTTATTCTTGCTTTTTTCCTGCTTCTGTATGTATTAGGGGTTAAGTATCTGAACTTTCCGGTGAAAGCAACCCCGGCTTTTCGTCCGCGTAAGTTCATTATCCCTATTGTCTCTCTCCTCCTGATGGGAATTATCTTCTGGATATCGAAAGACTTTCTTTTAGATTTACGATGGAAAGGTTCTAGTTTCGCTTCGTATCCGGTAGATAGATTACTGCAGGTAAAAAAAATACACCTCTACAAAGCCGTATATATCACCAATATTCAGATCATGAATATTCTTATCTCTATAGCGTTGATGGTACTGTTATCCTACCTGGTAAATCGTACCCTCTTAGGAATGGCGATGCGGGCCAGCAAAAATAACAAAGATGCGGTTTCCCTTATGGGGATCAATGTTGATCGAATCATTTCCATCACTTTTATTATCGGGACAGCTCTAGCCGGAGCTGCCGGGGTGTTGAGCGGTATTACCTATCCCCGATTAACGGCGTTTATGGGGGTTCAACCAGGGTTAAAAGCCTTTATTGCCGCAGTTCTGGGAGGGATAGGATCTATCGAAGGGGCCATGCTGGGAGGAATCCTCATGGGAGTAGCGGAGCAGTTCGCGATTGGTTTATTGCCCAGCAATTATGGCCCGAACCATATGGATTTTACTCCCCTGGCGGACGGGGTCGCCTTTGCAATTCTAATCGGAGTATTGCTCCTGCGTCCGCAGGGAATCTTCGGTGAACCTCCACGGGAAAAACTATAGGAAGCATACCATGAAAACTTCGCACTACGCCCTTCTTGGATTAGCGGGCTTCTACCTCCTGGTGATGGTTACCAGTACTCTGGGAATTATGAATGATTACGTTCTTCGGGTACTGAACCTGATCCTGATCAATATTATTCTGGGGGTTTCCCTCAATCTGATCAATGGATATACCGGATTATTCTCGATAGGGCATGCCGGATTCATGATTGTAGGGGGATATGTTGCAGGCTTTATGACTACCCTGCTTTTTGGGATTACCCGGGATACACCCTACCTCCAGGCACTGCCGTTGTTCCTGGTTGCTATCCTGGTAGCTGCCCTCGTTTCTGCTCTTGTGGGATTTTTCATCGGACTTCCAGCCCTCCGGCTTTCGGATGATTATCTCGCTATTGTTACCATCGGTTTTGGGGAAATTATTCGAGTCGTCTTCAACTTTATTACCTTTAAGAAAAAAGTAGGCGACTGGGAGCTGGATATTGGAGGCCCCCGGGGACTTTTAGGGATCCCCCCTTTGTCAAACTTCACTATAATTTTTCTATTTACCCTTTTTACCATTCTTTTTATAAGAAATTTTGTGTTTTCCCGTCATGGAAGGGCTTGTATGGCTATCCGGGAGAATGAAGTAGCGGCTCACATGATGGGGATCAATATTACCCGGTACAAAGTTCTTGCTTTTGTGTTAGGTTCCACTTTCGCGGGGATTGGAGGTGCTTTATTGGCTCACTTTATCCAGCTCCTTCATCCCACGATGGGTGGATTTACGAAATCTGTGGAGTATCTCATTATCGTTTACCTCGGAGGAATGGGGAGTATTTCCGGAACCATTGTGGCTGCTGCAGTACTAACGGCTTTATCGGAATTCCTTCGTCCTATCGGGGAACTCAGGATGGTATTGTACGGTGCTTTGCTGGTTTTCCTTATGTTAAAGAGGCCAGCCGGGCTTATGGGGCAACGGGAGTTTCCATTTCTTCTTCCGGAAAGAGAGAGAAAGAGCTATGCTGTTCAAAATCGCTAACCTTACCCATTTCTTTGGCGGATTAAAGGCGGTAGATGATTTCAACATCGAAATAGGCCCCCGACAGATCATCGGTCTTATAGGCCCGAACGGAGCGGGAAAGACTACCGTATTCAACCTGATCACCGGATTCTACAAGCCGACAGGGGGTAAAATATTCTTTGATGATAAAGACATCACAGGGCTTCCCCCCCATATAATTACCTCCCGGGGGATCGTTCGTACGTTCCAGAACATCCGGCTTTTTAATACTATGAGTGTTCTGGAAAACGTTACAATAGCTCGTCACTATCGAATGAAGTACGGAATCG
>JAGODW010000082.1 GCA_017998025.1 Spirochaetales bacterium | reverse complement strand
CTCCTGCAACCTGAATACGTGGATCCAGGGAAAACACGGAAAGAACTGGAATCCACTTTGAAAGAACAGATTGTATTAATGGGAGAATACAGGGGGGTTCCTGTAGCCAAAGTCGGCACGAACGCTCGGGGCATCCGGTACGACCAAATTGGAGGAGTATTTACCGATCTCCCCTATCGGGGCAGGCACTTTGCTCGATACTTGATGATTGAGCTTCTAAAAACCTTAAAACATCAGAAGAAAAGCGCCTGTCTCTTTGTGAAAAATAAAAACGCTGCTGCTCTTCATCTCTACGAGGCTCTGCAGTTCAAATATAGGGAGCCCTTTCGAATTCACTATTTCTAAGAGGCACGATATGAGAGAAAAACGAATATTAATGGTTACCAGTGAAGCCACCCCCTTTGCAAAAGTGGGCGGTCTGGGTGAGGCAGTTTCATTTTTGTCCCGGGCTTTAAAAAAGATAGGGCATGATGTAAGGATTCTCCTTCCTTTTTACGGGTCATTGCACAATCAGAAGGATGCATTTAGAAAGCACCCTGCTCCCCTACGGGTTACCCTGGGAGATAGGGAATATTGGACAGGTGTATACGAGGCTTTTCTTCCGGATTCAGAGGTACCTGTTTACTGTATCGATCATGAAATTGCTTATTCCCGGGAAGGGGTGTACGGAAGTCGAACAACCCCGTTTTTCCCTGATAATGCATTCCGTTTTGCGTTGCTCTCCCGAGCTGCCTTTAGCCTGTCCCGCCTTTTAGGCTGGGTACCGCATATTATTCATTCCCACGACTGGCCTACGGCCTTGTGCAATGTGTACCTCAAAGCGGTGGAACAAAATGGAGAATTTCGCTCCACACGGGGGGTACTAACGATTCATAATATTGGGTATCAGGGAATTGTACCCAAAGAAGAGCTGGGAACGATCGGATTAAATTGGGAACAGTATCATCGCTATAATCTTGAGTACTATGACCAGATCAATTTACTAAAAGCAGGAATCCTGCAGGCAGATTACCTTACGGCTGTTTCCCCCCGGTATGCTCAAGAAATTCTTACACCGGAATTTGGAAACGGATTAGAGGGATGTGTTGCAACCCGGAAGGACCGACTGGTTGGGATCCTGAATGGAATAGATTATAATGAATGGGATTCAGAGAAGGATCCCTTTCTTCCCTACCCTTTTTCCATTACAAACCTGGAAGGAAAAGCTCTCGTTAAACGGTTTCTTCAAGAACAGATAGGACTTCCAACAATCCCCGATATTCCCCTAATCGGGATGGTCGGAAGGATCGTTGAACAGAAGGGATTTGGATTGCTTCTTGCACACCAGCCGGGAGATTTATTCAGCATCTGCCGGGACCTGGAAATCCAGATGGTAATTCTGGGTACAGGAGATCCACAATTTGAAGAAGAGCTGGCTCGACTCGCCTGGAAGTTGCCCAACCTAAAGGTCATGCTCCAATTTAATACTCCCCTCTCCCACCTGATAGAAGGCGGCTCTGATTTCTTCCTTATGCCAAGCATCTACGAACCCTGCGGATTAAATCAATTGTATTCTCTACGGTATGGGGCTATTCCTATCGTTACAAATCGAGGAGGATTGGCAGATACAGTGGAACCGTATAATGAGACTGACGGGAGCGGTACCGGCTTTGTTATCCCTTATCCAGATACAGAATCAATCTTTGCCGAAGTAAAAAAAGCTGTGGATGTCTATAAGAAGAAACCGGATCATATAAAGAAACTGAGAATTTCCGGCATGTCGAAACGTTTTTCCTGGGAAACAGCCGCAGAAAAATATTCCGAAGTGTACGGAAAAGCCCTTAGCACCCCAGTCTGATCTGTGCTACTCTGCGGTTAAACTTCCTGTCTGGAGTCCATATTTTCGGTGCAACCGTACGAATCTATGTTCCAAAGCTTTTCGCTCCTCTTGAGGAAGGTTCTGATTCAACCACCATTCGGCTAAATGCAGGGCAGAACCGTAATCTCTACTACGGTGTTCCAGGTACTTCATTTGTGCAACCGCTGCAGAGTATAGATCCTTCACAAAAGGCTCTCTAAGAGTTTTTGCCTCTTCTTCCTTTCCCAATTCCTTATACCGGTTCGCTACCCAGGATAGAGCTGAAGGGTCTCCGTTTCTCGCCAATTTTTCCAGAAAAGACCAACCTGTGGACGGATCTATCTTCGTTGCCATAAGTCCCAGGGCTGTTCGGTCCAGCCCGTTTCCCAACGAGGGATCGCGGAGAAGAGTTCCCAGAAACGCTGTTAGCTGAACCAGGGAAAGTAGATCCTCCCTGTTGTGGAGAAGAACTCGATCGATCCCCTCTCTATCCCCTGTTCGTAGAAAATCAAAGTATACCTGGGGAATCATCCTGCCAGGAATGTCTCCTGTACGGTACCGATTGAGTATGTATCGCTCTACCGTAGATAAGGAACAATCTGGAAGCATTCTCCGCCAGAGTCTGCGCACAATGTAGAGAAGATCTGCCTGCTGTAAGAAAGGAGGAGATAACCGCTGCAGGATAAATCTACTCTTTAGAAGGGGGGCATCATATGAAGATCCATTGTACGAGAAGAAAAGAAGATCGTGCGATAAGTTCTCAAGTTCCCTTAACTTTAATAAGAATTCTTCTTCTCCGGGATAATCAGAGAGGAACAGCTGGCGCAACATTAAGATAGTTCCTTGAAGCCGCACTGAGCCATAGAGGAATACCATGGTTCCTGCTCCACCGGAGAGACCGGTAGTCTCGGTATCGTACCATCGCGCGTTATCCAACGACCCCTCAAAATACTGTGCCGTAACCTCGAGGTCTCTCAAAACGATGGACAGTTCTTCAAGCTGGATGCATTCCGTTTTAAGAAAGGAAAACTCACCGATTTGTTCCCAATCTTCCATAACCCGAAGAGAGGAAACGACTCGTTCCTGTCCTTTTTTTCCTTCTCGTTCGTCCAGCAACTCCCGAAGCATTTGTAAACGAGTGCGAAGATCCGTCATACCTTAGATGCCTCGTCTAGTTCCTGAAAGAATTGGAGCACGCTCTCTTTCGGGTTTCCTGTAACTTCGGCCGAGGGATCCCGGGGGCCTATACAGGAAGGGCAACCTTCTGCACACGGGCAGGCACGGATTAATTCACGCGCGGCCTCGTGTATCCCGGGAAGATGTTTCTGAAATCCTTCGGATAGTCCGGTTCCTCCAGGATACTGATCAAAAAAATATAGGGTCGGCTCGGAAAAATGAGGATCCCGCAAGCGCTCGGAGACCTGTATATCTTTTACATCGCATAAAAGAAAGAAAGGAGCTATCTGACGGTACACGGTACCCAGGGCAAGAAGAACTTGAGTACGCTGCTCTTCAGAGAACCGGGATACTACTTTCCCGGCCGTTGTTTCCTTTCCAAACACCACCATGGCGGATCGGGTATGCATCTCTTCTTCGGGGAGGTTCACATCGCCGTATCCAATGTTTTCATGGCTATGGAAACGGATCTTTTTAAATTTCGTAACTTGCGATCGTACCAGAATATCCCCCAGTACCACACGGAAAGGAGGGACCTGAATCTCTCCATCTTCCAGGAGCACCTTGAGGTCTCGCTTTACAAGAGCATCTGTATAGTAATTCACCTCCGCCTCTACTACTTCTGCTCTTTTCTGAGAAAGATCCAGGTTTGTTACCATATACTGCATGCCGCGGTGAAGATACACTGCATTAGGGAAGAGGAGTTCCTTGGCAGAAGGCCTATCCATCTCACCGATAATCTTATTTCTCCCCTTTGTACTGTCCAGGATCACGATATTTTCTGAAGAAGCACTGCGTAAAGAGACTCCTTCAGCCGGATAGGAACGGTCCGCCCAAAAGTACGTACCTCGGGCTTTTCGTATCGTACCCCCTTCTTCAAGCCGGGCCAGGGCAGGTTCCGGTTCTCCGCCGAAACGTTCATTTTCTCTAAAGGGTAGTTCAAATACAGTACATCGTAGATGATCCGTATAGATATAGGGATTTTCCGGATCTACGAATCCTTCTTCCGGGCTTTTCCCAAAAAAATAATCTGGATGATTCACCATAAACTGATCTAAGGGAGAAGCAGAAGCAATAAGAATTGCTACAGAGACTCCCTGTCTCCTTCCAGCCCTACCAGCCTGCTGCCAGGCCGAGGCAATAGAGCCGGGGAATCCAGCCAGGATCGAGACATCCAATCCCCCGATATCTATCCCCAGTTCCAGGGCGTTTGTTGCCACCACCCCCTGAATTGCACCGTTCCGAAGGCCTTCTTCAATGTTTCTCCGTTCTGAGGGAAGGTACCCTCCCCGGTACGACTCTACAGCGATCCTTGCATTATCTGTATACACATTGGCAAGCTTTCCTTTTATATAGGAAGCGATTAATTCTGTATTGATCCGTGAACGAGTAAAAATGATAGTTTTTACCCCTTTCTGTAAAAATCTGAGGGCCAATCGCTGAGATTCCAACACTACTCCCCTTCGAATCCCCTGTACCCTGTCTACCAGAGGTGGATTATAGAGGATAACATGTTTTTCCCCCGAAGGTGCGCCATTTTCGTCAACTAGGGAAAGCGGTTCTTCTATGATACGGGATCCTAGTTCCAGAGGATTCCCAATAGTCGCAGAAGCGCAGATAAATACGGGAGAAACTCCATAGAAAGCACAGATTCGTTTAAGCCTCCGAATCACATTGGCCATATGAGATCCAAACACCCCCCGATACGTATGAATCTCATCTATTACCACAAATGAGAGGGTACGGAGAAATTTAATCCATTTGGGGTGATTGGGAAGGATACCAGAATGAAGCATATCCGGATTAGAAATAATGATCTGTCCTGTCTCACGCGCGGCGGTTCGCAAAGAAGCGGGAGTATCTCCATCGTACGTCATTACCTTTACCGGAAGTTCTCCAGTAAGGATCGACTCATTCAAAGCAGATTGTTGATCCTGGGATAATGCTTTAGTTGGAAAGAGATACAGAGCGCGTTTTCCCGGATCTTCCAGCAAGGTTTGGAGAACGGGTAGATTATAGCACAACGTTTTTCCTGATGCCGTGGGTGTTATAACAAGGAGATGTTTTCCTTCCCGTGCGATCCGATAGGCTTTCTCCTGATGGGAGTAGAGGCTCTGAATTCCTCGTTCTAACAGTGCTGTTTGGAGGGCAGGGTGAAGATCCGCGGGGAGAGGAACCTCAACCCCTTCCTTAGGAGGTATATGTTCCCACCGTGTTACGCATTCCATGAAGGTCGAATCTTCCCTCAGTTCTCTTAGAATTCTTTCCATGCTTCCCCTCATAGGAATGTATCATACCATAAAGATCACTTTTTCGCTTGACCGGCACGATGCGCTCTAATAAAGTTAATAATGGGAATTATCATCAATACAAAGGAGGGAAGAAGTATGGCGCAACAAAATATTCTTTCGATTGTACTAGGCGGTGGAAAGGGAACTCGACTTTTTCCCCTTACCAAAGATAGGGCCAAACCTGCCGTTCCTTTTGGAGCAAAGTACCGAATTGTAGATATTCCTATATCAAATTGCATTCACTCAAATTTTAAACAGATTTATATTCTTACCCAGTTTAACTCTGCCTCGCTTCATATGCACATTACAAGAACTTACCTCTTTGATACCTTCTCTAAAGGTTTCTGTGAAATTCTTGCGGCACAGCAGACTTTCGATAGTAACAGCTGGTACGAAGGAACGGCAGATGCCGTTCGAAAAAATTTCCACCACTTCCAGGACCAGAATCCTGATTATTACTTGATCCTCTCCGGAGACCAGTTGTACCGGATGGACCTCCAGGACTTTGTAAATAAGCATATCGAATCTAAGGCAGATATCTCCATAGCCGCAACTCCGGTAACCCGGGAGCAGGCGATAGGCTTCGGGATTATGGGAGTGGACTCTATGGGAAGAATCACCGATTTTGTAGAAAAGCCCGAAATGAGTAAAGATATATCTCATTTAAAAGTACCAGGCAAATTACATCCGGATCCGAAACTTCTTGCATCAGGGCGTGAGTACCTGGCTTCGATGGGAATTTATGTGTTCACTGTTCAAGCCATCAAGGAAGCATTGGACAATGAATATACAGATTTTGGTAAAGAAATCATCCCCCGATCGATAGAACAGATGAAAGTCCATGCCTATATTTTTACCGGTTTCTGGGAGGATATCGGTACAATTAAGTCATTCTACGAGACAAATCTCAACTTAGCTGTAATAAATCCGAACTTCAACCTGTACGATGAAGCGCACCCAATTTATACACAATTACGACACCTTCCTCCCACAAAATTTAACTACTCTACGCTCTCTGAGGTTCTAACGGGAGATGGTTGTATTGTTACCAATTCCTGGGTTACCCGCTCGGTGTTGGGAATTCGTTCCATCATCGAAACCGGGTCCAGTCTGGAAGGGGTAGTATGCATGGGAGCTGATTTCTATGAAACTCCGGCGGATAAACTAGAAAATCGAAGAAAGGGAGTTCCCGATATTGGGATCGGCCGAGGGACTCGAATTCGAGGAGCGATCATCGATAAAAATGCACGGATTGGAGAAGGATGCAGGATCGGCGTGGATGATATTCCCCGGCGGGATGGCGATTATGGAACCTACTTTATTAGGGATGGAGTTATTATCATTCCAAAGAACGGCTGCATTCAGCCTGGAACCGTAATATGAAATAGGGT
>JAGODW010000081.1 GCA_017998025.1 Spirochaetales bacterium | reverse complement strand
ACTCTATACACTGCTACCGGATTATTGCAGAGGCGAAAACTGCCTCTTATACGTATCAATCTATCCCGGCCGATTCCGAACCCTTCATCTACCCCTAAAATTCAGCACACAGGTTACGGGGCAGAAGCCTCGAGGGAGCGGAGAAAGGCGAGGAGCGAGAGATATGCCTCCCGCTCTCCCTTTCTATACTCGTACCTTCCATACTCTTCAAAAGCCTTATCAACAGATTCTAAAAGATCCGGGTAGGTCGATCGTATGAGGGGAGTACTTACAATCGCACGGAGTAAAGCCCGTGTTTGGATGGTTTCAATTCTGGGGGAGGGTTCTTCTTGAAGCTCCTTTAGCTTCTTTTCTATCTGTTCGATTGCCTCAGATAGGTATAGACCTCTTATCTTTTGTTCGTTAACCGGTGAAACGGTCGTATCCTGCGGCTGCAAAGGAGCAGGAGGTTCCAGGAGGGATGGTTGCTCTTTATTCGGTATAGGAGGAGCAGAACTAGAAGCCGCCAGAAGCGCCGAAAGAGATTCCTTTTCAGTTTTCAGGAGGTTGATCTGGTTCTCCAGTTCAGAGATACCGGTTAACCTTTGCTCAAGTTCCACCGTATAAGCTTGTTCTTTTTGAAGGAGTGTCTCTTTTTTCTCCAGCTCTTCCTGAAGAAAGTTAACTTCTTTTTCCAGCGCCTGGATCCTTTCGCTCAGAAGGTCCAGGGTTTTTACTTCACTTTGCGGTAGTTGAATAGAGGTGGATGCAGGAGGAACCTCAGTTTTACTCTGGAGTTCCTGTACTGTTTGGGTATCAACAGGGCTTGAGATTCGTGCTGATAGAATATTTTCCCGTTCCGCCTCTAACTGGTTAAGGAGAGTATCGATTTCTTGTAGAAACTCTTTTGAATACCCCTCCGATTCTAATTGTTGGTACCTTTCTTTTAATTCTGCAATTTCCCTATCTTTGCTGTGGAGCATGTTGTCGACCTGTTGCTTATACTCCTGAAGAAGGTTCCATTCAATTGTTAAAAACCGGGATTCTCGCAGAGAAACCGAATTGATCTCTTTCTGGAAGATAGATAGGATGAACCAGGTAATTACAATTGCCCCTCCTATCAGGATGCCATCGAAAATAACTATCAGGCTATCTCCGGCCTTTTTTTGTTCCGATAACTCTACCAAACTATCCATGGTTCAATATATTTTAAAAAAATAATAGCATAAAACAGAATATTTTGCTATACATAGAATTGTGCTTAATATCAGGAATAAACTATATTTTACTATTCTGCCTTTAGTAGTTCTATCTATCCTGTTAAGCGGGTTTTTTTCTTCGCTTTGGTCACGGTTGTCTTTAATTAGGGCAGCAAACCGTCATCTTGCCTACAAAGCCGAACAGTTGAGAGATTATCTAAACAGTGAATGGAATGTGCTGGAGAAGCTTAAACTCTCCCATCAAGAACAGTATCAAAATGCTGCAAAGAGTTCTTTTTATTCATATGCGTATTCCCTGATACGGAGCGAAACAGAACAGGTTCTGGTATTTACTACAGAGGGAAATCTGATTTTTCGGATAGGGCTGAAAGATCGTACCGGTACCTCTTTTCAGCACGAACCTATTCCTCCTGTCCATGTGCCTAAAACCGGTTGGTTTACCGGAGATTTGTATGGGGAAAAAAGAGTGGGAGTTGCCTTTCCATTCGAGCCCTTTAGGTGGACAATTGCCATCACCGAACTGGAGGAAAGTTTTTTTTCAGAAGTAAAAAGGATACAGATTGCCCATATAGGTCTTTTAGTGACTACCGTGATTATTGTAATAATCCTGGTAACCCTATTGGTGCGGCATATTGTAGGGCCTCTAGAGCGCCTTACCCGTACCATTGAACAAATACGCACTACAGGGGACTTAAGCTTTAGAGCGAAGGTTGAGTATAAGGATGAAATTGGGGTACTTGCAGAACGATTTAATTTTATGATCGAAACGATCCAAACGGATCGGATTCAGCTGGAACAACTTAATAGAGCAGAAAGACAAGCGAGAGAGGCTGTAACCCAGAGAGAGTATGAAACTCTCTATATTTTAGGGCGGGTTTCTGATTATCGGGATGAAAAAACAGGGGCTCATCAAAGAAGGATCGGTTCTTATGCTTCTCTTTTCGCTCAATTGTTAGGAAAAGATGAACAGTACCAGCTCGTCTTGCAAAAATCTGCTCCTCTTCATGATATTGGGAAAATAGCCGTACCGGATACAATTTTATTAAAACCGGGAAAACTGACAAACGAGGAATTTGAAGTGATAAAAAAACATACGATCTGGTGATATGAACTTTTGAAGGATACACAAAGCACCTATCTTTCGGAAGGGGCAATCATTGCTTTAACGCATCATGAACGATGGAATGGCCAGGGATACCCGCAAGGGCTATCTGAAGATAGTATTCCCCTTAGTGGACGGATTATTGCCTTAATAGATGTCTATGATGCTCTTATTTCTGAACGTTCCTATAAAGCGCCCTGGAGCCCGGAAGAGGCTCTTCGCTATATTGTAAGTCAAAAAGGGAATGAGTTTGATCCGCAACTCGTAGAAATCTTTAAGAACCACTTTTCAGAATTTTTTGCAATTCAATAATGATTCGAGTGAGATCTAATTATTGATTTGAATAAGAAAGCACCTCAGAGTGCTTAAATTCAAGTTCGATCCCAGCTTTACGAAATAGTTCTTCCGATTCTGTACCGGCATGGTATCGGTACTCGCAAACCACCCGCTTAATACCGCAGTTGATAATCAGCATGGCACAGGTCCAGCAGGGGGTCATACGGCAGTAGAGGGTTCCGCCGTTGAGGGAAATGCCGTACTTCGCTGCCTGGCAGATGGCGTTCTGTTCTGCATGAACGGTCCGCACGCAGTGCTGGGAGACATGTCCATCCTCGTGAATCACTTTTCTCAGCTGATGCCCAACTTCATCACAGTGGGGCAGCCCGGTAGGGGACCCGACATAGCCGGTTACCAGGATCGTTTTGTCCCGCACGATCACACAACCACTCCGTCCCCTATCGCAGGTAGCTCGTTCTGCAGCAGCTGCGGCTATCCCTAAAAAGTAGTCATCCCAGCTAGGCCGGATCCGTTTTTTAACCGAAAGTCTCCGGAACACGTGGAGGCACGTGCTTTCCGATAGGTCTTTCACCACTACAAGAGGGAGGGAAGAAAGAGAATGACCTGGAAACGCTTGAAGAACGTAAGAGTTATTCCCGGCTATACCAAGGATCTTATAGCCGGGTAAAGATAAGAATTGGCATAAAGAAGTCTCGTTCCACGTTTCTCCCCAGAAAAGAAGAAAACCCATTTCAGGAGGCGGATTTGTCCGCAGGAACTGAAAAAAAGAGAACGGGCCTTCTTTCAAGAAAAGAACCGTCTTTCCTTCTTTAAAGGCTTTTTGGATTTGATCCCATCGTTCTTCTCCCTTCTGCGCGGGTATTTGAGCCACATCGGATTCTTGCATCAGTTGTTCAAGCTGGCGGCCTTCTTTAGAAACGGAAGTATCATAGAGGATCAATCCCCGGTTCTCTGCCCTGGCGAATTGCGCCAGGGGATTCTGAGAAACTTCAGAAGAGGAGAGCCCGGAAGCACGGAAGATCTCCTCCTGAAATATCCTGAGAATCGGCGTATCACAGCGAAATAAAAATCGCTTTCCCAACCGGGAAAGAAAGGAAACCATCTGGACAAAGAGTTGAATACGTTCTGGATCCGGAAAACGGAAATGGTGAAAGTGGTTTTTTTCTAGACCGAGCAAGGTTTCAAGGGCCTGTTCCGGTACAGAGGGGAAGGTTTCTGAGGGCTGGGAATCAACCGAATTGGCGGCATTCTCGAGTATGATTTTATAGGGGAATGATCCCAGCTCGTTAAAAAGGAATTCTTCTGCACGGCTAATTGCGGATGGGTGGGAGGATCGGGAAACCAGGTACACGGTTCCGGGAAAGGAATCGACCTGTGTTTTGAGGGCTTTTCCCAGCGACCCGGGAGAAGCGGATGCCTCGCCCTTGTTGAGATTTTCATCAAGGATGAATAAAAGGGGATGGGGGTCCTGAAACCCCTGTTCGAGCGTATTGGTCTGGAGCGATACAGAGCAATCGTAAAAACCCTGTTCACCCGGCGGCGTATCATCCAGTACTACGATTTTGAACCTCTTCATGGATGGCAGTGTAAACCCAACAGTAGGAGGATGCAACTGTTTCTAGTAATACCCCCTGAATGTTCTCTGCGCGGCTGTGCTTTACCCGGGACGTTTTTTTCGCTACACTGAGGCTCATGAAGCCTTTTACAATCACGCGCATACCAGAACTACATTTTGGAAAAGGGAAAATACAAACCCTTCCCGGGCTTATCGCGTCCCGCTCGATTCACTCGCTGGCGCTGATCCTGGGGAGTTCTTTTAAACGAAATGAGACCTATGGGAGGGTCTGTGAAGGGCTTCAATCAATGGGAATCGGATGGAGGGAATTCTCCGTGTCCGGGGAACCATCTCCCGAGGGAGTGGATGGAATTGTATCTTCCTTGAAAAAGGAAAATGCTGATTTGCCGATAGAGGGAGTCCTGGCTGTGGGAGGAGGGAGCGTTCTGGATACAGGAAAAGCGGTGGCCGCGATGATGACGGTGGAGGGATCGGTGCAGGATTACCTGGAAGGGGTAGGCACCCGGAAACCTACGGGAACCCGGCTCCCTTTTTTTGCCGTACCGACAACAGCGGGAACCGGGACCGAAGCCACGAAAAATGCAGTAATCAGCCGGATAGGGCCCAACGGATTTAAGAAGTCTTTCCGGCATGACAACTATGTACCGGATGTTGCGCTGCTGGATCCGGAACTCACAGCGACCTGTCCTCCCCTGGTAACGGCCGCTTCCGGACTGGATGCGATTACGCAGCTACTCGAAGCGTATACGTGTACAAAGGCAAATCCGTTCACCGATTCTCTTGCCCTGGGTGCGCTGGAGGCAGCAGGGAAAGGTTTTCTTCCCGCATTCCGGAACGGAAACGATCTAGAAGCTCGAGAACGAATGTCGTATGCTGCCTATATTTCAGGGATTTGTTTGGCCCAGGCAGGGCTGGGTGTTGTTCATGGAATCGCAGCTCCCTTTGGAGGGATGTTTCCCGTTTCACATGGGATTGTCTGCAGTACCCTGGTTCTTTCCGCAACAAAGTTTACCGTAGCCCGGCTTATAAAGATCGATGATCCTTCGGAAGATTCTGCTTTGAAACGGTACGCTCGTGCAGGGAAAGCCCTGAGCGGGAAGGATGCAGATAGCGACAATGGGAATGTAGCACTCCTGGTAAAAACATTGGAACGATTTATAACAGAGACGAAGCTTCCTACATTGAAAGAACTGGGGCTTACAAGGGAAGACCTTAAGGAAATTGCTTCCCGGACTGAGGCCAAGAATCATCCCATTCCGCTAACGGTGGAAGACGTCGAAGCGATACTCCTGGACCGGTACGTATGAGCCCCGCTGTTTCCTCTATTCTTTCCCTGGTCCTCTGTGCAATCCTCTGGAGCATCGGAGGGCTCTTTATAAAGATGGTGGACTGGACCCCGATAGGTATCGCAGGTTTGAGGAGCCTTCTGGGAGGACTTACCATTCTCCTTTTCGTCCGAAAACCCAAAATTACTTTTTCGGTTCCCCAACTCCTTGCTGCCCTTTGCAATGCCAGCACCATGATTCTTTTTGTCTATGCCAATAAACTGACGACGTCGGCCAATGCGATTCTGTTGCAGTACGGAGCACCCCTCTATGTAGCGGTGTTTGCCTGGATACTCCTGAAAGAAAAGCCCAACTGGGAACAGTGGATAGGCCTTCTCCTGATCCTGGGGGGTATGGTCCTTTTCTTCCGTGAAAAGGTAGCTCCGGGGAATGCCGTGGGGAATATTCTGGCTGTGATCAGCGGGTTTACCTTTGCCTTTTATACGATCTTTATGCGGATGCAGAAAGAAGGATCTCCGGTAGAATCGATTCTGCTCTCCCATGCGCTGGTCTTTTTATTTTCTCTCCCCTGGATCGTCCGTGTCCCTCCTTCTCTTTCGCTGGAAGGATGGACAGCTCTGGTGGTGTTAGGAGTATTCCAGATCGGGATTTCTTCTGTTCTTTTTGCTCGAGGAATTAAGAATGTACCTGCGATTCAGACGATGCTGATAACCACGCTCGAGCCGATTTTGAATCCCCTCTGGGTATTTTTATTTTTGAATGAGAAACCCAGTACAAATGCCCTTATGGGGGGAGCCCTTATCATTCTCGCTGTATTATTTTCTTCTCTGGTATCAGCCCATAGAGCCCGGAGGGGATGATGGTTCTGGTAGTCTGTTTAAACCCTACTCTGCAGAAAACTCTTGTTTTTAAACACCTCAGGGAAGGGGAGGTAAACCGGAGCGGGGAATACTACCTGGATGCTTCAGGGAAAGGGGTAAACCTTAGCCGGGTGCTGGGGCAACTGGGAGTGTCTGCGGTACAACTGACCCATGCCGGCGGAGCGTTCCGGGATCTATTCCTCTCTCTTGCGGGAAAGGATGGAGTCCAGATCGCTGCATCGGACTCGGGGTCAGAAATTCGATTCTGTACCACCCTGTTGAATAGAGAAAAAGGGACAACGACTGAGCTGGTGGAAGAGCCGTATCCTGTCGCTTCAGAAACGGAAGCATCTGTACGTTCGCTGTATAAGAACCTGCTTCAACAGGCAGATAC
>JAGODW010000080.1 GCA_017998025.1 Spirochaetales bacterium | reverse complement strand
CGGAGTAGCCTGGTGGATGCCCCAGATGAAGTATTCGGATCCCTTCTTTGGCACAGCCCAGGATTATACGAAGGAATATACCGCAAAATACGGGCCGGAAATCGCATATCAGGCTGCTGCAGCATCCCAGGGCGGGTATCTCCTGCAACTGGCTATCGAGAAGGCCGGTTCTCTGGAGACAGACAAGGTGCGGGCAGCCCTTCAAGCATACGATGGAACAACCTTCTGGGGGCCGACAAAGTGGGACGCCACAGGACAGAACATGGCTGGAGGAGCGGTTACCTTCCAGATTCAGAAAGGGGTAATCGAAACCGTATGGCCGGAAGAAGCAGCCAGCGCTAAAGTTCTCTATCCGAATCCTTAAATGGATCGGTTTCTGTACCGGAGATGATAGGGCTTGCTCATCGGGCAAGCCGGTAAAGGGCATTGGACAGTACCAGTGCCCCCCGGGCTAAATCCTGAGAATTCGCGTACTCTGCCGGGTTGTGGCTGATTCCGTCCTTACAGGGGATAAAGATCATCCCCACGGGGATCCGTTCCCCTGAAGTTTTCCGAATACCTGCAACTACTGCCGCATCGTGCAGAGCCCCGGAAGGCATGACCAGGTAGGGAATCTTTAAGTCCCTGCAGGAGCTTTCCAGCACTTCCTGAACCTGAGGATCGAGCCGTTCCACGGGTTCGAGGGAAAGCAGCCGATCGATCTGTATCCCGACATTGTACCGCTCTGCTTTTTTATTCAAAATCGTTTTCACCGTTTCCGTGTACTCGGAGAGAAACCGGGAATCGTTGCTTCGGATGTCCAGGGTGAAGTACCCATAGGGGCTCACCTTGGTCAACGCATTCTCTAACACCTCGGGGTTTTTTTTATTAAAATCTTCATCCGAATTGATCACCCCTACCGTTTGAACAAGATCGTACCCTTTCTCCAGGGCATAGGAGCATTCCTCCTGGAGGGCTACCTGCATGTACGCTATGGCAAGGTTGGCATCCTTTCGGTATCGTATTCCCATGGGAGTACCGCCAGAATGGTTTGCTTCTCCAAAGACCTGGACTCGAAGTCGTACGGTTCCCCGAATACTGGAAACAATTCCGATAGGTATTCCGTCTGTTTCCAGCCGTTTTGCCTGTTCGATGTGGAGCTCAAGATGTGAGGTGATGGAATCGATCCGATTCTGGTCCAGGGTGGGTTTCCTCTCCCGGATAAAGGAGGGGTCGAACCCCTGGGAACGAATCGCCTGTTCCAGGGTTTGTCCCTGGAAGGTGCGCTCTAAAATAGCAGGATCGTTCAGGCCGAAGGCCCCCTGGCTCCCCTTGCATACGGCTCCATAACAGGCAGACTCTTCTCCCCGCCAGACAACCAGCTCAATCCGTCGCTTTAGTTTGTCCCACATAGGCTTTAGCTGGAGAATGGCTTCCAGGCCACAAACAACCCCTGCAGCTCCGTCGTAGTTTCCTCCCTGAGGTACGGTATCCAGGTGAGATCCAGCCTGTACCGTTTCTGAAGCAGGGGCGGGGGTGGAAAGGAATAGATTCCCTATCCCATCCCAGGAACTCTTCATCCCCGCTTTCTCTGCGGTAGCTTGTATCAACTTCATGGCCCGGGTCTCTTCGTCAGACCACGCGGCTCGGCAAAAACCTTGTTCTCGGGAAGTCCCCAGGTTGCCAATCTTTTCCAGTTGAGAAAAGAGTTCTTCAATTCTGCGTTTTGTACTTTCGATGAGTCTAGGCATATACCTTTTCCGTTTCTGTACTATGACCAGAAGACACAGGAAAAGTCAACCTTGCTCCGTAAGTATATTGTATGGTAGGATTCATTCTATGCAATCGATGCAGTATAGGCGATTCGGTGTATGTCTTTTAATTGGTTTCCTAGGATTGATTTTCCTTATTAGTTCGTTTACTGCGTGTACCTCCCCACCGCCGGTGATCCCTGAAGGTCTCACTCAAATGCAATTTTTTCAGAGGGCTCAGGAAGAATCGGATAACTATCGGTGGGACAATGCGTTGGTATACTATGAAACCTTCTTAGAGAGATTCCCTGACGATACCCCCAATGTGCTTGCTGCGCGGTACGAAATAGCCTTTATTCATTATAAAAAAGGGCAATATGAGGAATCGAAAAAATTATTCCTCGACCTGCTGGAAACGTACAAAAAATTTGAAAATCCTCTTGCGGTACCGCAATGGCCTCGCATACTGGCAGAGAAAGTACTGAAAAAAATCGAAGAGAAAACGAAACTTGAAAATATAGGAAAAAATCCGCCTCCTTAATGGGGTAGGATGATCATATATACCAGGATGCTCTGTTCTTCTGCATCCTGTTTTACCATCTCTTCTGTAATTTTTCCCCGGGGAATGGGATGCGGAGGTGCATCGCCAATAACAATGATTACACGGTTTTCTGCTTCCCATTTGTAGTTGTGTATCGCCGCATAGACTGCTTCATGAACAGCTTCAGGGATATCTCTTCCTCCGGCTATTCGGACAGAGTCCACCATTCGCTGAATAGTGGCAAGGTCTGAAGTAAAGGGATACGACCGGCTTATGTACTCTTCCATGTAGTCCCGGTATACGGTCAATCCGATACGGAGGGGATCATATCCTTTAATTCTTTCAGCCACCATTGGAACCAACAGTTTCCGAATGTGGGGGATATCGTCTTCCATGCTCTGAGTGGTGTCGAGGGCTATAACCAGGTCGAGGCTCTTCCCTTTTTGTTTATCTATAATTGAAGCGATAGTATCTACAATGTCCTTCTCACCAGTGGATTCAAACGTTTCTCCCTTTGTTTCTTCTGTCAGACGGGTTAGTTCTTCCTTTATATCAGGCATAATCTTTTTAACCCGGGGTAAGGCTATAGGGCGTTGAACGATTCTAACTACAAAGGGGTTATCTTGAAACGGTCCGGTGTAATCTGCGTAAGGTTTTACAAATGCACGGATATTAAGAAACGTACCATCTACTACCTGCAGTTCTCCCTGCCTGCTCCACGGATACCCATACTCTAAAACATAGGGAATGAAAATATGAAAAGATAAGCCAAAGCTTTCATCGGGTTCCGGGGTAGAGTCTACCAAAAAGTACCGCCCTGGCCCGGGAGAAAGAACTTCTCCGTTTAAAATACGTATCTCGTCTCCGTTGTAGGGATTGTAGGTTTTTGATCGATAGGCAAAACTTGCTACTTTACGAGCCGGATCTTCGGTAGATTCTGTAAGCAGCACGGAAGCAATTTCTGGTTTTTTGCGAATCCACAGGTGGTAACCGCCTTCCACACTGAGTTCAATCCTCAGATCTTGAGGGGTAATACTTAGATCTTGAGCATACAAGGTCTCTGAAAGGCAGAACATAGCCCCTAGTAGAAGGGGTAGAATCCGACAGAACCGGATAGATCTCTCCCATACTTTCATACTAGTAGTATCGGCGAAAGAAATTTGATCTATAAAAGGGTGGTTTACGCGAATTATCTTATTTCGATGAATGCAGGAAAGGGAGATTCTTCGGGACCCAGGTTTTGAAAAAAACTGGTAAAACGGTTGAGGAAAGCCTCAATGAATGTACAGCGCCAGGGTATGGGAGAGAGGAGGAAAAGAAGGCTAAATCCCTTTGGAGAAAGGGCTATAAGCCCTTCGGGAAGGTCCTGCCGGATCTGATAAAGAACATTCCTACCACATTGTACGGGAGTCCACGATTCCAGAACCGGAAGAGATCTGCGGATAAAATATACGGTAATAGAAGTGCCCTGGTACTCATACTCTCCCTTTTCGTAGGGAATAACGTTAGGGCCCAGGAACGGAAGCCCCTTTCCTATCACGGGTCCTCGAACGAAAACAGCCTGGTTTTCTTTCCCTTTTTCCTGGGTTTGGGGAAAGGAGCATACAGGAAAGAAAAACCTTCCCAGGAACAGTGCTAATAGAATCAGGGTACCTGGTATTCCTCCCCTATTGGAAGAATTCGCGATTCCCTTCATTCCACCGTTACACTCTTAGCCAGATTTCGAGGCTGGTCTACGTTGTGTCCAAGGACCAGGGCGCTGTGGTAAGCAAACAACTGGAGAGGAACCACCATCAAGAAGGGATACATGTATTCATACACTCGAGGAATATAGATGCAATCATCCGCTATCCTCCCCACTTCCTCATCCCCCTCTACAGCCAGGGCAATTACTTTACCGCGGCGGGCTTTTACTTCTTTCATGTTGGAGATGACCTTTTCCCGAAGCATATCATCTGGA
Source organism: Spirochaetales bacterium (assembly GCA_017998025.1). Lineage (GTDB taxonomy): Bacteria > Spirochaetota > Spirochaetia > DTKZ01 > DTKZ01 > DTKZ01. The sequence continues at coordinate 2,501 of JAGODW010000080.1, read as the reverse complement.
ACCAGAAAAATGCTGGGAGTCTGTTCATTGATCAGGGCGATAGGCCCATGTTTGATTTCTGCGGCACTGTACCCTTCTGCATGGATATAGGAGATTTCTTTTAGTTTAAGTGCTCCTTCCAGGGCTACGGGGTAGTTAAGACCCCTTCCCAGGAAAAGGAAGTTGGGGTATACGGCATACTTTCGGGCAAGGTTCTTTATATGATCATTCACTTTAAGGATCTGAGCGATCAGGTCCGGGAGCTGTTCCATCTGTTCGATAAAGTTTTTTCCTGCTTCAAAGGACATATCCCGCATACGGGCGATTAATAGAGTGAAGAGATAAAATACGGCCAGCTGGTTAGTAAAAGCCTTTGTAGAGGCTACTGCAATCTCCGGGCCTGAGTGAATGTAGATACCGCCATCCGATTCCCGGGGGATGGTGGAGCCAACTACGTTACAGATACCCAGCACCCGGGCACCCTTCCGTTTCAGCTCCCGCATGGCGTAGAGAGTATCTGCGGTTTCCCCCGATTGAGACACGGCGAAATAAAGGGTGTTTCGCTCTACGATAGGGTTCCGGTACCGGAGTTCCGAAGCAAGCTCAGCCGAGCAGGGAATTCGGGCGAGAGATTCCATAAGATACGAGGCTACTAAACCAGCATGGAAGGATGTTCCGGCAGCTATGATTTTTATGCGTTCAATGGCTAAAAGCTCCCCGTTGGTCATGTTCAAACCGCCGAACTTAGCCGTCATATAGTCTTTGTCGATACGACCCTGTATGGCCCGTTTGATAGATTCCGGTTGTTCAAAGATTTCCTTTTCCATAAAATGGGAGTAGCCGTCTTTCTCAATTTCTTCCAATTCCCAGGATATGTTGTCGATCTTTCGATCTAAAATCTTATCTGCCCCGTCTGTAAGCTTGTATCTCTCCGGGGTGATGGTAATAACATTTCCGTCTTCCAGATAAATCACCTGCTTCGTATAGGCGATCATGGCAGTAACATCAGAGGCCAGGAACATCTCCTTGTTTCCGATTCCTAAAATCAGGGGAGACCCATTTCGGGCTCCTACGATCTTGTTTGGCTCCTTTGCATGGATGCAAACAATCCCATACGTGCCTTTCAAAAGTTTCAAGGTCTTTTTCACCGCCAGTTCAAGGTCTCCCTCGTAAAAGGTAGAGACAAGGTGAGCAATAACCTCGGAATCTGTTTCTGAGCGAAACAGATGCCCCTCAGAAATAAGTTTTTCCTTAAGAGCAGCGTAATTTTCGATGATTCCATTATGAGCAATAGCGATATCGCCTGTACAGTTTACGTGGGGATGCGCGTTGATATCCGTTACTTCTCCGTGGGTTGCCCAGCGAGTATGTCCGATTCCATAGGATCCTTGAAGGTCAGAAGGAACAATCTTTTGCAGGTCAGAGATTTTCCCCTTTCGTTTTACCACCGTTAAGGTACCTGCCCCGTCCGCTACAGCAATACCAGCAGAGTCGTACCCACGGTATTCCATACGTTTCAGGGCTTCTACCAGAATTTCTGTAGTTTTCCCCGGTCCGCAGTATCCAATAATTCCACACATGAATTCACCTCATGATTAAGCCTATTGTGTAAGTATACCCCGTTCGAGACCTGGATTCTAAATCTTTCCAGGCGAAGTTTCGGACATTGCTTTCAATCCCTCAAGATTTAACAGCCGAAGACCATTCCCTTCCCGTTTTAGGATTTCTGTCTCTTCCAGCTTACGAACCGTTTCTTCTACTTCGTTCAAAGGTGTTTCCAGGGAAAGGGATATTTCTTCCAGGGTTTTTTCGTAGGAGAGAAGTTCCTTAGATGTGCTTTCAAAGGCATAGTACAGGTTTAGAGCAATAAGGGCGCCTGCATTTTTTCGCTTTAAGTGCTGGATCTGCATATTTGCCTGCTGAAGCCTTCGGCATAGCTTATCGATGATATTCATCGCGATTTTCGAGTTCTTTTCGATCATGCTTCGGAAACCCTGCCGGTCGAAGCTAAGGAGGCGAACATCGGTAACTGCCTGAGCCGTAGCAGTACGTTTGATTCGGTTTACAAGAGCCATTTCTCCAAAAAAGTCTCCTTTGCCCAGGATGGCAATAACATGCTCCTTTTCTCCAATGGATTTGCTGATCCGGATCTTCCCCTCCTGGATGATGAACATTTCGTTCCCTTCATCACCTTCCTGGAATAGAACAGTCCCTGCGGGTATATTATGTCCGTATTTTTCAAATAGAAGATTGTCCTTCATACTTTCTCTCATTATAAAGTTCGGCATATGTTCTGTCCAGATGTATCCTTTCGGTAGTGTCACGAAGCTTGGGGGTGTGATAACTAAGTTACTGTAAGGCATACTGGGGCAGGTACGGACGTTTTTGCGATAGTGGGGTTTCCTGCATCCGTAGCCACACATCCAGCAAGGGCCGTGGCAGGGGGAAGCGGCTAAGAAACACCCGCCCGCGGAACATCCAGCTCTCACACCACCGGATCACCCCGGGGGATACCCCTGCCT
>JAGODW010000079.1 GCA_017998025.1 Spirochaetales bacterium | reverse complement strand
GATCCCGGTAATGCCGCTTTGCGGTAATAGCCTCAAAGAAATCCGCCACGGCTATGATTCGTGCCCCCAGGGGAATTTCTTCCCCTTTTAGTCCCCGTGGGTATCCAGAACCGTCGATCCATTCGTGGTGTGCCCCGGCAATGATCGGAACTTCCCGGTAGATCCCTTCAAAGTTGATCTTTTTCAGGATTTGCTCGGTTTTCTCCGCATGTGCTTTAATCTCTTCCCGTTCCCGGGGAGAGAGAGGTCCCGGTTTTTTTAAAACCGAATCCCGGATTCCTATTTTACCATAGTCATGCAACTGGGAAGCTACACGGATCATTTCGGTATATTCCCGGGACAGCCCGAGTTCCCGGCAGATTCCCACTGCATAGGCTGTTACACGATCGGAATGTCCAGCAGTAAGCACGTCCCGTGCATCAATACTGGCCGCCAATGCTTGAAGAACCGACTGAAACTGACGATGCTGTGTCTCAATCATTAGAGCGTTATGAATACTGATTCCTAATTCTGGTGCAATGCCCATAAGAAGGTCCAGATCCCGCTGCAGGAGAGGCCTCTTGCTGATGATATTATCCATGGCCAGGATACCCAGACAATTCTCTTCATAGATAATGGGGCAACAGATAAACGACCGGGAACCCATAAAACGGGCAAATTCAAGGCTATGGGGACTTAGATTATCCAGGATTTCTTCCACATTATTTACCAGGTAGGGCTTCTGTTCCCGGTAACATACCACAAAGATTCCGCGAGAATTGAGGTTGTCCAGATGAAATTTTGTAGCTTTCAGTATTCCCAGTTGTTCCCCGCTGTACCCGTATCCTGCCCGGTACTCAAGATAAGTCCCTTCTGGATTTGTAAGGAGAATAAGCCCCCTATCAAAATCCAGATACTTCTGTATTACCTCCACAACCCCTCCGAGAATTCGATCCACCTGGATCTGTTTACTGATCGTCTGCCCAATTTCGTTGATCAAAAGGGCATGGTTATAGTTCACACTGATATTTTCCAGGAGATGATCGGTAGAAAATCGGAGGTTGTCTAACGCACCGAGAAGTTCCCGCCGATTCAGGAATTCTGTTGCCAGAGAAAGCCCCAGTAAAATAGCCAGGACCCCTGTGGAGATCAAGATTTTATAGGACGGCTCAGGGAGGTATAGCCATGCAGCCCCTATTCCTCCTCCCCCCAGGAGGAAACATGCATTCCGAACCCATCGGAGGAGGGTAGCAGGGCTCTCCTGCCAGGTGATCTTATACCTGCAGTGGGGCGCTCCTTTAAGCATACATTCGGTATGCTCGATCCGGGGCATACGATAGTTAAAAACCCGTACAATGGCCTCAAAATACCCAATCCGATTTTCGCACTGGTAGAGCCGTTCCTCTATGCCTGGATTTGGGGTTACAATGATCTCTACAGAGTTTCTACTTAGCCTCCGGGACATGTATCGGGAAGACCGCGTGTATCCATTCGCAATCTGTTCCACCTTTTCAAACACTTTTCCCGGCCCCAGCAACCCCATCACGTACCGTTTCATCGTTCCCAGCGCTTCAGGAGAAGCACTATACAAACCCGCTTCCCGGGCAATTCCCGGGTTCTTTGTCATGCGGACTAACTTATCGTAGAATCGATCTACCTGATCCTGAGTGAACCAGCACTCTTCATCCTCAATCTGGTACAGTTCCATGTCGGCAGCCTGGAGTAACTCAAGGGTATTCACATAACTGTACCGGGATTTTATCATTTTGAGGAAATTACTTATAATGATACTGTTGTATAGCTTATCCATGCATCGGTCTCTTAAAAATTGCCTCTAAAGCTTTGAAATAATCATCCGTGGCTTCCATGCTTAACGCCCAGAGTGTATAGGTTTTTTCATACGGAAGATTCCTTTCCACCATATACCCTTCAGGATATACTAAAATAGGTATTTTAGTATCCCTGAAATACCTGCGAAGGTTTCCCAGGGCACTAAATAGCACCTCTGGTTCTAAGTTTTGGGGATCCGTAATAAAAACATGCACACAGTTGGTCAGATTAGAGAGGTTCAATCCCGTATCAGAGAGTACCACCATAAAGATCGCTTGAAGAGATCCCTTCCGATGAAGAGCAAAGAGGAGACGTTCCCGCTGGAATCCTAAATCCCGGTATTCACGGTTCAGTTCTTCGTCCCTTTGGCCTCCCCCGCAAAGGTCCAGCGCCTCGGCCATTAATCCACCCGAAGTCCGTTGGTATAATCGGCAGAACTCTTCCAGATCCTCCGGAGTAGCGGAAAACAACTGGTAAGAAATATCTTCTTTTGAAGGCTCCGAAGAAAGATGAACATAGGCGAATGAATCCAGGGAAGAACGCCGGCGATCGTTGATCTGACGAGCCACTCCTCCAAATACCCGGTTGGGGAATTTATTGTCGGGTCGAAAGTAACAGAGCACAAAGTCCATTCGAGTAGAGGGATGTACGTGATATTCGTTCACATAAGCCCCCACCTGTTTCAGCACGGAAATACCAGCCAGGGCATGTCCTTCCTTAGCCGCTGCATGATGGTGGATCAACCAGGCCCGGGAATAAAACCGGAGCATGGACATATGGCCGAAAAGGAGCCCACGTTCCCGAAACACAAAATGCCGGGCTATGGAGGGGCTTCGAGTGTATAGATTCTCGTACGTTTTTTTAAACGCTTCCCTATTGCTCCGGATAAACTCATACTTATCTGGATAGATAAAGCCGCTTTCGAAGAAAAATCTCCAGAGTTCATCTGTATCTACACGATTACAAACAAAGGAATGGGGATCCAGGGTGGGATGCAGAAGGGCTGAAAGACCGGCCTGATCCTCCAGAGTTAGGTCAAGAAATGTTATCCCGCATCGCAGTACCCGGGGATTCTCGGGTACAACTTTCCGGTACAGCACCTGAGCCCGGCACCGTACTAGAGAACGGTTGGCAAGTTCAACAACCAGTTCTGGTATCATCATTCCGGGAAGGAGGAGGGAATTCTCATGGAATTCTTCTACGGCTATTCCTGTGCTGGATAGATCGTAAACCGGAAGATAGATTTCCTGGTTCCCCAGGGGGTGTCGTATCCGGGCGACCGGGGCAGGAGTAAGGACTTGTCGAAAAGCTCGGTACTGCCTGGGACGAAACCGGCGGATCGCAGGTTCTGCCGGGGATATTAGAAGTGTCTTTAGGGATCTGTGTAAGCGGGACAAACAGCAGGTTCCAGAGTAGATAAGCTCTCCTTCTTTCTGCAAAACGGCGGTACAGGGGGCATCGGGATTTAGCCAATGGATAGAAGGTTCTATAGGATCTTTCAACCGCACCCGGAAACTTTCAGGGCTAAAATCTTCCATTTCACCGCTATATTTTATTCCCTGTTGAAAAATCGTTACGGCAACATTTGTTACAGGGACTCGTACGATTCTCCGGCTGTTTTTCACCGTTCCATACTCCGGGAGATCAAAGGAAATGGATTCGCCTTCTATCCGGTACTGCGTGGGAATGATTCGAACCGGCCGTTGAACATCCTGTACCCGAAGATGATTCAGTTCCCAGAGCTCCCGATCCCACGGGACATCCTCAGTCTTTTCCCAGCGGCAAAGAACGGTCTGTTCTGTACAGCGTTCCACCCGGAGAGGGAGAGTAATGGTATACGAAGTTTGCTTGTGACGGAACTCTCCGTAGATAGATTTTTCTTGAAAATGATGATAGTTCAAGAAATTCAGGAGATCTTTTTTTTGTATCCGATGTTCCTCCCCGGATATTTCCCCATCCGGAGGAAGGATTCTTGTTCCCACGTCTCTATTCAAGGGTACTATAACCCGCTTTTAATAATTTTGTGAATCTGTCTAATTACTATTCGGCATAGTTTTAGTCTTCCCTGAGAGTACTACAAAGAATTATCAATTGTACTGAAATAACCGTTTCATCCGGCCAGGCTGAGCCCAATTCAGTGTCCCTCCTGAGTTGAGCGATCCAAGGTACGTCTCTACTTCAGGACTATGAAGAGCAGTAAAGACCTGCTGTGCAGCTTCAAGATCGTAGAAAGAAAGGAATCCGTACATCGACTGATTCGCCTGCCATTCTCCGGGAAAAATACGCGGAACAAACCGATGTTTCCCTGCCGCTTCCCATACAATTTTCCAGGGGGCAAAACTGTAGACTCCCACTCCCAGAAGCGCCCAGGGACACCCCTTCCGGATCCAATTCTGAATCAATACCCCTTTGCGGGAGCTGAGCCGCTCTCGGTATGTCTCCACAAAATCCTTGAGTAAAGGATCGTTCGCCATTCTTTCGGGAGAAAGCGGTTTCCCATCTTTCCCATAGGGGAGAAACACCCATTTGCCAGGGGTAGGATTCTCTGCACGGAAAGCTTCACCAGTTAAAAGGGGAAAGAGAAATGTGCGAGGCAGACGAATCGAAATCGTATTGTTTTCTGCCCGCACAGTTTGTTCCGAATCCGGATAAAGGGTATGGAAAAAGAATAGTTCGTTAGCACCACAGGTATTTACCCCCTGCCTGGGAACTGCCCCTGGAGGGAGGGGAATCTTTTGTAACGGGAGCGGTTTTGAGGTTCCCTTCCGGTATAGGATCCAGGAAGACCGCTCTCCATCCACTGGCGCGGCATTCCATGCGTCCCCTCCGCTTCCCTTCAAGGAAGCCACCGGGCTCTCCTTTGAAAAACGATAGAAAGGAACAGGATACGAATGTTCTTCATCCCTTTTAAGATAAACAAGGCCAGAGCGTGTCTCTACCCGAGGAAACACCCGATCCGTAGGAAGCTCCATCACCTCCTGTATCTGGAATGTTACTTCCTTAGCCTTAAATGCACGGAACCCTTCTCCGGCTCCTTCGCTGAAAAAGAGGGACAGGGGAAGAAAAAAGATACCTTCGCCCCGGGGGTTCAAATAGTTTCTTACCGCAGATAAAAGGACGAGGGCAGCGATATCCACCCGGGAGTTTCCTAACAGAACCTGCCGACGGCTTGAAACCAGTCCATACTCAAGGAACAGGTCCCGTACCCCTTGTTTATAGAAATCAGGAAGAGCTGCAAAGGTACCCCAGGGTGGATTCCCAAACAGAATATCTGCAGGAGGCAGTAGTCCCTTCGCCTTGAAGCTTTCCTTGATCGGGCAGTCTTTCTTCTCCCAGTCGAGATGCCCAAGAAGAAGATCCCCCACCACTAAATTTCCCCTGGGAATGGTGACTCCATACCGTTCCTGCAATCGTTCCCGGAAACTGAAAATCTTTTCCTCGTTCAGATCCAATCCGAATAAATTCTGTACCGGAAGATTGGAAGGTTTTATTCCCCGCTTACTCCCAGCCACAATTAAACTTTCCAGAAGGTTTCCCTTCCCCAGGGTTGGATCCAGGATTGTAGCCCCTTCCAGCCATCGGGTTACAATCCCATACCGTTCTGCTGCCCACTCTGCCCAGGGAAGGGGCGTATCCACATCCCCCAGGGATGATAGAAAAGTTCTTTGAATGTTCACCCCCCTTCTTGGTACCTCGGGTATCGGGCTCAGTACCCCTCAAGGATAGGAAGGATTCGTTCTTTCCCCACCGTCAGGATAAAACCAGCCAGCCGGGGACCCCGATCCTTATTGATCAGTACACGGTACACATCCGTAAAGAACTGTTTTGGATCCGCTCCGGTATTTTGGCACACTTCATAAATTCCTTCAGAAAGGGAACGTTCGTCCAGCGTTTCGAACCGTTCCAGAAGGAGAGCATAGAGGGCATGCAGGGCGTTCCGTGATTCGTCGGATAGAGGTACAGGCGGATCCGCAGGATCACGGAGAGAAAAACGAAAGTCTTCCGGAGCAAAGGTAGTGATCCATGTCCATGCACACCGAGCTCGCACCTCCATCCGTTCCCGCTGATCCGGGGTAAGATCCGGAAGCATATCGAGAGTTTTTTCGATATCCCCCCCTGCAATCTGAAGCAGGTTGCAGAGATGGCGGAACGGCACCTGAAAAGGCATTGTTTCCGGCACACCTTCTACCTGAGAAAGCTCGTAGATCCTCCGCTCCTTCTCCCTGCGTTTCTCATCGGCAGGTTCCATCCCAAACGCGATCCGTTCACACCGGTCGTAATCCTCGTAGATCTTGATCACGTCTAAATCAAAAGAGATGGCAAACTCTGTGTTAGGACGGGTTCCCGCAAATAAATAGCGGGTAACCTCCGGGGTGTAAACAGCCAGTACATCGTACAGATCGATTACTTCCCCTGAGGAGGAGGAGATTTTTCCGCCCCGGCCCTTAATACTGATAAAATCGTACTGAAACGAAACAGGAGCTTCTCCTCCATAGACCTCCCGCACGATTTCCCGGGCTGTATCAAAAGAACCTCCTTCTGTGTGGTGGTCCTTTCCGGCAGGTTCAAAATCAACCTGTTCATAAGCCCAACGCATAGGCCAGTCCACTCTCCAGAACAGCTTTACAAGACTCGTATTCCGAAGATCCACTGTTTCTTTTCTACCGCAGGAGGAGCAGGCGTATTCAACTCCATATGCATTATCCCAGGAGATCACGTCGGTGGTGTCCCTGTTGCATCCCCCGCAAAATACAGAAATAGGCCACCAGTCATCCGGAAGGGGTTCCGTGCGGTGTGCATTTAGAATCCCACGGATCACCTCCCTTTTTTCCAGGGCCTTTTTTATCTGTTCTGCATACTGTGAAGCCCGGTACCGTTTTGCCTGATAGATGTACTCCGGGAATATCCCCACCTGAGGGAGTACCTTCTCCACTGCCCGCTCGTGGTGCCGGGCATAACTTTCCTCAACACCATACGGATCCGGTACCAGGGTAATAGGCTCCCGAAGGTGCGCCTCCAGCATCTCCTGGTTC
>JAGODW010000078.1 GCA_017998025.1 Spirochaetales bacterium | reverse complement strand
GATATGGAAACCCGGATAGAAGCGGAACGGGTAATACTGAAGGGTAAGGTAAAGGGTGAAATTCTGGCAAAGAAAAAACTTGAAATGTTTGAGAAAGCGATTATGGAGGGAAATATTTCTACACCAGACCTGGTGATTCAGAGTGGATGCAGATTTTCAGGCTGCTGCAAAATGCCGGAACGTGCTCCTTTAAAAGGGAATGAGGATGAGAAAAGCTGAAATAGGGAAGGTACTGGGAGTCTGTGTTCTATTCATCCATATTATAGGTGCTATACAAGCTCAAGAACAGCTCGATGCACTTCAGCTCTACCGGGATGGAAACTATCGGCAGGCTGTTGAAGTCTGTTTGCAAGAGTTGAAAGAGACGCCGAGGAATATGAATTCTTTTGTAGTCCTCGGGTGGAGTCTACTAAAACTAGGGCGCTCTAAAGAAGCATTAGAGTACGGCCTCAAGGCGCTGGAAGTTTCCCGATACGATATTCGGGCTATTCAGATTGTGGGTGAAGCTTACTACAATTTAGGGAACAATCTAGAGGCGTTGAAGTACCTTGAAGAGTATACGTTGATAGCCCCTACAGGTGAACTGATCGATGAAGTGTATTACCTTATGGGAGAAATATTTATTCGGCTGGGAGAATACCACCACGCGGATATCGCCTTGAGTACGGCAGTATTTCAGGATCCAAAAATAGCCCTATGGTGGGCACGGTTGGGATATGCTCGTGAGCAGGCGAAAGAGTACCGATACGCATTGGAAGCCTACAATAAGGCTCTTCAGTTGAATCCTAATTTAAGCGATGCTCAGCGGGGAAAACAGCGCATTCAGATGGCGATGGGACAGCCTGAAGCTACCTCTCAAAACTAACGCTGAGGTCTGGAAAATATTTCCATGAAAGTCGGTTTTTATACTCTCGGCTGTAAGTTAAATCAGTGTGAAACCGAGGCGATTGCCGATGCGTTTCAGACGGCGGGGTATGAAACGGTAACGGTTGCAGAACCGGCGGATCTATACATCGTCAATACGTGTACCGTAACTACTAAAAGTGAGCAGAAAGCCCGAAGATTGATACGAAATCTTTTAGAAAAATCTCCGGAGGCTTCTGTGATTGTTACTGGATGTTATGCCCAAATGGAGCCTGAAAAAATTGCCTCTCTGGGAGACCGGGTTCAAGTAGTATCGGGAAACCTGAAAGACCAACTCATAGATCTCCCCAGCCGTATGAGAAAAGAAGGAGACAAGAGGGATTTGTTCCCGGTAGAGGAGCGTAATACAGAACAAGAGTTAGAATCACGGTTTCGTTTTCACCCTTCCAGGTATTCGTTCCATACCCGGGCTTTTATGAAAGTACAGGACGGCTGCGACAATCACTGTTCCTATTGCCGGGTATGCCTGGCCAGGGGACCATCTGTATCTCTTCCGTTAGATACGGCAATGGATCGTTTTATTCAGTTGTCCCGGGAAGGGTATAGAGAGATTGTTCTTACCGGAGTAAACCTCTCGCAATATACATCTGGAAAATCTGAATTGAAGGATTTGATCGAAAGATTTCTATCTCTATCAACCGATGTTCGTATCCGGCTTTCTTCTCTAGAACCTGAAGCGATTACCCCTTCGCTCGTAGAACTTCTTGCCCATCCACAGGTCTGTCCTCATTTTCATTTACCGATTCAGTCAGGGTCTGATCCTGTTTTGAAACGGATGCATCGGAGGTACACACGAACCATGGTACAGGAAGCGATCCTTGCACTACGATCCATCAAAAAAGAGCCGTTTATAGCGGCGGATCTTATTGTAGGCTTCCCCGGGGAAACAGAGGAAGATCATGAGAATACCTGTAAGTTGGTTGAGGAATGTAATCTATCGGATCTGCATGTGTTTCCCTATTCTCCGAGGCCGGGAACCGAGGCTTATTCCTACCGACCTCGGGTACCTGAGCGTATTGCTCGCTCCCGTGCTGCAGATCTAAGAAAATTGGCCCGGCTCAACTATAGCTCGTATGTAAGCTCTCAATATGGAGAAAGTCGGAGCGTATTGATCGAAGGAGGATCCCAACAGCAGGGCTGGTTTGGGACTACGGAAAATTACCTTTCTGTACAAATTTTGCCTCCTGCAAGTCCTTGTTTTCATCCCCCCAGGATCGGAGAGATCATTCCCACCCTCATCCATGAAATTAGAGAAAATAAGCTGATTGGCATAATCAAATAGTTTGCTCATATTTTGTTGTTTTTTTTAAAGCGGTGCGATACAATGGCTAATGATCAAGCAATGAGTAGAAACAATGCTATTTAAAAAATATCTAGGGTTAACTGTTATTTTCTATTCGCTACTACTTAAAACTTTTCCTGCTTCGAATACTATAGAAGAAAATCCCTATCCGTTTTTTTTCCTTCCTCATGTAGCCCAGGGGAATTCATCGGTAGCGTATGCAGAGGGGTTCGGCGCGTTATTCTCAAATCCTGCCGGCTTTGCAGTACCTAAAGGAGAGCTTAACCTTTTAAGCTGGGAAACTACAATTTTTTCCACTCCGGAAGAAAGGCTTCCTTTGCTGCGATCTCTTCTTCTAGGTTCTATGAGCGAGGAGGATGAAGAAACTTTATCGCAAGGCCTGACAACATCAGCCCTGGGTGTTTCCAGTTTATTCAGCCTCGGGTATGTAGGAAAGGGAGTAGGGTTAGGATTGATGGGAGGGTTCGATGTAGTTACTGGCGGTGAACAGTATCCTCTGGCATTGGAAGGAGATGCTTTTTCTCAATTCATGCTGGTTATTGGATATGCCGTTCAGAAAAATATTAGAGGTACTCAACTATTTTTAGGCGGGGATATTCGCCCCCTGATACGGATACATGCGCCGTTAGGCCCTCAGGAAACTGCATTGATGCTACAAGAGTATTTAGGTACAAATATCCAGCCTCTAGAGGGTGATTTTTTTTCCGATGTATACGCTTTAAATGGGTATGGTGTAGGGATAGACTTAGGCTGTATGGTGAAGGCAGATAATTTCTCTTTTGGAATGGCTTTACGGGATCTATTCGATACACGGTTATTCTACTCATGGAACGATCTTGATTCTATCCGAAGCACTCTCACTGCTGGAGGGCTTCCGTCAGAAAATTCACTCCCTCGGGATGCTGTCTATACAATACCGATGACAGTTTATGTAGGTGCGGCTTACAATATCAGAATAAATCCTCTAAGAGGCATTCTGGAAGGGCGAATTCATGTGGAGGTAGAGCAACCCTCCCGGCTTTGGGATGCCCCAACATGGAATACCTATCAGGATTCTATACGGGGAGGGATGGAGTGGACCTTGTTCTCTGCCTTATCTTTACGAACCGGATTTTATAAAGGTTCGCCTACGTATGGGCTAGGGTTAAAAATTTCTATTCTAAATATAAATTGGGCTTATTTTACACGTACGATCGAATTATCCCAGGGGACACGGGAAGTCCTTGGTCTCGGAATGGAGGTGGCTATCCGGTGGTAAAAAACATCCTGTTGGGTTAGTATAGGGTTTCAATGTAGACATTAGAAGTCGCCTCTCGAGTTTTTATTCAGATTTGTCGATGAGGTAAGGAGGATGAAAAGAAGAGTTTCGTCTATTGGCTTGATACTTGCCATGGTTTTGGTACTTTTATCCTGTGAGGATGTGTTCACTACCAGTCTTTTGGAATGGGGGCAGCGGGATCCCTCCAATCTAAGTAGAGATCAAAAAATAAGCTATGCTCAAGATGCCCTTGCTTCCGGGGATAAAAAGGCAATGAAGGAAGCCTATGATGCGCTGAAGGACACGACAGATCCTGCCCTACAGCCCTTTGTGGCAGAGCTGGCAGTAGGTGCAGCGGGGATTAAGGATGCCCTGTTAACTGTATTAGGGGATGTAGCTGCAGGAAGTTCTGAGGAAACAATCAAAACCGAATTGCAGGCAGCCTATAATTCATTCGATGCAGAAGACCTGGCCCTTATGGAGAGTGCGGCACAACTACTAACGGCTGCAGAAAGTGGCGGAGGTTCCATTTCGGCAGACCAATATTTTATTACCGGTATAGGGCTTCTCGTGGTAGCATTAGACGAGGCAGGAGGGGATGTAGAAAATATAGACACTACTGCAGGGGCAGGACAGACGGCTATTTCCTTCCTGACGAAAGCAAAGGACACGTTTTCTCCCGACAGTGAAGCAGCATCGCTTTTAGCTGATTTTATCAGCTATTTCTAGGCAGATCAGGAGGTTATAACACTGAATGGCAGCTAAAAAACGGAAACCTTTGCACATTGGAATTGTATTTTTCCTAGGGGAATTGTTTGGGATACTATTCCCTCTATCCGCTGAAACGGTTTCTTCAAAAGTATTTCAGGTACCGAATCCACGCTTAGCTGCCCTGGGAGGTCTTCATACAACCTTTGCAGAGGACATGACAACCCTGTGGAACAATCCTGCTGGTTTATATTCGGTGGAAAGTCAATTTCGGCTATCCGAATTAACCCTTAGTTTAGGGGGGCCTGTTTTCTCACTGGCAAATATTATTTTTCGTGCGGCCGGGGATGAAGATATAGATACTCTCCTTACAGATCCTGCAGTATTAAAGGTACTGAAAAACATTTATACTACGACAGATCTTGCAGGGCCGATTTCTTTCGGCTATGTAGGGCACGGACTGGGCTTTGCGATTGTAAACAATAGTTCTGTAGAAGTGAAGGGTGTTGGGAGTACCTCCTTTGATTTTCAAGTGAGTGAAAAGCTTCTTTTATATGGGGGATACGCTTTTCGCTTGTATGGTTCTTCTACCTATCCCATTGATGTAGGAATCAACTTAAAGACATTTTTGCAGGGAACTACACAATTTGTCCGGACGTTACTGGAAATACCGGATCTAACGGACGAGGGAATGGACCTTTTGGTAAACAGTCCGTATTCGCTAACAACGGGAATAGGGATCGATGCAGGTGTACTGTTTCCTCTAGGACAAAACTGGAAAATGGGGATCGTAGCACGGGATCTGTTTACACCTACTACCCGAAGTGACTACACCTCATTAGATGCATTTCTTTCCGAGGAAGAACCAGCGCCGGCAGTGAAAGGGACAGTACCAATGGATCTTTCTATCGGAGTCCAGTATACCCCGCCCCTTGGGTTTTTAGAGTTCTATATCCGGGGTCTAAAGCTCATGTTGGATTATAGAGACTCGCTGGATTTTTTCACGCATCCGGATACAGCGGTGAATCCGCTCTTAAAGGCTGGCTTTGGTGTTGAGTTACAGGTCCTGGAAGTATTGTGGCTTCGGGCTGGAATAGCGGAAGGTTTGTTGTCAGCCGGATTTGGTTTAGATTATGGTCTGGTGCGGGTGCACTTTGCAATGTTCGGGTCTGAACAGTCGATAGAACCAGGGCTGCGATCCGTGTTTAATATTGCCCTCGGGATTGAGATTATCCTTTAAGCCTCTTTCAAAACTAGTGTTTTTCATCCAGACGATTTTCAAAAATCCCTATTATATAAGGGGTTACGAATTTCATCGGGTTAGAAAGGAGGATTTTTGAAAACGCATCCTTTAACAATCTTTAGAGCTTGGGGATGCGTAAGGGTTCTTTCTCTCATTGACAGAGGAGGTATTTCTCTTTTATGGTTCCGATGTGGAGAACATAGGTGAACAGAAGAGGAGTGTATCAATGAGATTGATTTTTCTAGGACCCCCAGGAGCAGGAAAAGGAACTTTAGCAAAGATGGCTTCGGAACAGTTGAAGATAGCCCATATTTCTACAGGAGATTTGTTTCGGGCTGCAATAAAACAAAAAACCAATCTCGGGTTAAAGGTGCAGGCTATTCTTGCAAAGGGGGACCTGGTACCTGACGATTTGACTATACAGTTAGTAGCAGATAGGTTAAAAGAACCTGATTGCGCAAACGGATTTATTCTGGATGGATTTCCCCGTACCATTCCGCAGGCTGAAGCTCTTCAGTCGATAACACCGCCGGAGCAGGTGATTAATTTTAAATTAAGCGAAGAGGAGATTATTAAAAGATTGTCAGGGAGGCGGGTATGTTCAAAATGCGGAGCTATCTTTCATGTAGTATCAATGCCTCCGAAAAAAGAGGGAATCTGTGATTTCTGTAGTTCGCCCCTCATAATACGTAAAGATGATGAAATTGAAGCAATAAAGAATCGGCTAAGCGTTTATGTGAAACAAACAGCACCTCTTGTTGAATATTATCAGCAGAAAGGACTTTTGAAAGATATAGATGCTTCCTCATCGCCCGAAGAAGTGCTTAACACCTTTTTAGCTCTTGTAGGAACCGGGATATCGTCCTGACAGGATCCTTAAACGATCTATTGTTCACCCCAGAGTTCCCGAAAGAATTCTTCAAGTTCTTCTGAAGGGTAAACGCCTTTTCGGAGGATGAGGGGTTTCAACTCTTCTATATAGAGGGGGGGGGTCTCGGCAAAGAGCACCCTCAACTTCTGCTTATCTTTAAAGCCTAATTCTAGGGCTGTCTCCAATGCAGTGAGCCCTTCTTCCTTTTCTTCTGCTTTGGTTAAAAGAAGGTAGGCTTTTTCAAACCACAACGACGGATTTTCTTTCTTTTTTTCAAGGAGAGATTCTATAAGAGCCAAGGCTTCTGCATAGCGGCGATCTTCAACAAGGAGAGTATAGGCTTCTAATCCAATCACATCATCATCAGGTTTCTCTTTTAAATAATCCGTGAAATACTGGAGTGCCTCTCGAAGATTATTCCTCCGTAGTTCTACCTTACCAAGGGTTCTTAAAATATCGATGTCCTCTGGAGCCAGTTCATAGGCTTGATACAAAAACGGGTAAGCGTCTTCGATCCGATCCAATTCCCAGTAGAGAATGCCTATATTATAAAGA
>JAGODW010000077.1 GCA_017998025.1 Spirochaetales bacterium | reverse complement strand
ATCTTCTTTTAAACGGAGAAGGATCTCTTTCTTCTGATCCAAACCAGCCGTATCTTGCAGAGGAACAATATCGTGATAAAAGAGAATGAAATGGTCCTGATCAATAGCACGGGTGAGACGGGTGATCCACTGCATTTCTCCCCGTCTTTTCTGAAAGAGGATATTGCCCGGTTCATAGAATCGATACCGGTTCCCCCCTTCTTCCTTGGCCAATCTGCAGGCTTCTTCTCCCATAGCCAGTGCCCCATAGGGGTCTTTCGTTGCCGTATCTAACGATACGACACCAATGCTTGCATAGATGGGAAAACTGCTCCTTTGCCAGAGGAACGTTCTCCGGGTTGTGGATAGGAGGGATACAGATAGTTCCTGAACCTCCGATTGGGTCTGATTCCAGAGAAGGATACAGAACTCATCCGATCCGATTCTTCCCAGGTAGAATGTCGTAGGTACTAATTCTCTAATGTCTTTTGCAATTTGTCGGAGGAGTTCATCTCCCGCATGATGTCCGCAAACATTGTTCACAATCCGAAAATTATCGAGATTAACATATAGGAGCCACTTTCCTGAAGTATCCGTTTTCTCCTGGAGGAGATGGGAAAGGTTTAGAAGAATTGTTCCTCTATTATCCAGGCCTGTTAGTAAATCATGACTGGATTGATAATCCAATGTATCTGAAAGCCGCCTCAGGTTGCTTACATCTCGAAAGGCGATCACTCTGCCCAGGGTAGATCCATTCCTCCCTGAAATAGAAGCAACGCTTCCTTCAATGGGGATTCTTCCTCCCTGAGCAGTGAGAAGAAAAAGGTTTTTAAAAAGAGAAGGGAATGAAGGTTGGTTTTTCAGCAGGATTTGTGTCTGAACCGGTGTTTCTGTAATTTCGTCAAAGAGACGAAACAGGGTAGACAATTCGACCCCTTTTACCTCCTCTTCTTTATAGCCCGTAAGAATTTCCGCGATAGGATTAAGAAATTGTATCCTCTCTTCTGTGTCTACAGCAATTATCCCGTCCCCAATACCCCTGAGGATAGCGGACATCCACTGTTCCTGTTCATATAGTTTACAATCGATTGAGTGCTTATATAGAGCAATTTCAAGGGTAGATAACAGTTCTCGTTCTTTGAAAGGTTTCAGGATGTACCCAAATGGTTCTGCTTCCTTTGCCCGTTGAAGGGTCTCTGAATCAGAGTAAGAAGTGAGAAACACTACAGGGATTCCTGATGTTTCATGGATTTTCTTAGCTGCTTCAATTCCATCTAGTTTTCCTTTCAGCATAATGTCCATCAGGATGATATCCGGTTTTTCTTTCTGGGCTAGAGTAATGGCATCTTCCCCTTCAGGTATTAATCCCATTACGGTATATCCGAAGCTTTCAAGCCTTCGTTTCAGATCCAGTCCTATAATTTTTTCATCTTCGACAATAAGGATTCTCTCCTGTGGCATGCTAGGTTACCCCTGTGGTAAAATTCTGCTTATTCCTATTTAAATTATTTATTCATCCTCACATATATCGCAATACTTTTAGCGATAGCACTTCTTTTAACAAAGGACCTCCTTGAGGGTGAGAGGGTCTATGCGAAAGGGTGAACCGTTACCCTGGAGAAAGTGATGTTTTTCCAGGAGGTGTAAGGAAAGTTCCGAATAGAAAAACTGTTTCCCTGAAGGAAGATGTTCCACCAGAGCGTTTGTTTTTCTGAAGATTCCATCTTCAAACGGGCAGGCGAGAAATCCCCGGGCTTCCGTAACCTGAACCCGATATTTTTCGTTCAGGGTTATGGGTTCCCCCAGCCCTTTGCGTCCTTCCTCCAGCAAGTAATGGAGTACTGCCGCTGCTTCTTCAATGGAGATTCCCAGCTTTTGCAGCGTCTCTTCGTCCTGCTGGATAATGTCTGCTAAATTACGGGTATCTTCACCCAGGAAGCCTGAGGATGTAATAACCCCTGGTTGCATATTCTGCTGGGCACGTACATATTCTGGAGACATTTTCATACCTTCTCCTCCCTCAAGCAAACTTATCAAAGTAGATTTTATCTGCCGGTACTTCAAATTTCTTCATAACGGAGATACAGGCATCCAGCATCCCCGGGCTCCCGCAGAGGTACCCTTCCATAGGCCTGGAACGATCGATGCGGGTGGTGAGGTACCTTTCCAGTACCTGAGTAATAAGACCGGTTTCTCCTGTCCATTTATCTTCCGGCTGTGGCTCCGAGAGGGCTGGTACAAAGTGAAAATTCTTCCATTCCCGGGAAATCTGTTCCATTTCTTCCCGATAGAATAGATCTTTTATTGCTCGTGCTCCAAAGAAAAACCACACCTCTCGATCCGTTTTCCTCTTTTCCAGCATGTCGTAGAATATAGACTTAAAGGGAGCCATCCCCGACCCTCCCGCCACACACAGCATAATGGCCCCCGTATCCCGTACATGGAAATCCCCAAAGGGCCCTGTTACCATGACCTGTTCCCCTTCTTTCATATATGTGTGTACATAGGTTGTAACAATTCCCCCGGGGACCAGTCGTATTAAAAGTTCTACATGGTTTTTATCCGAGGGCCGGGAGGACATCGAGTAGGCCCGTTCGGTGGGTTTTGGGATTTTATCGTAGGGAGGTACTCTTAGCTGGACATACTGGCCGGCAATAAAGTCGATTTCTGAAGGTTGTTCCAGCTGGATATACACTTCCTTGATGTCATGAGTAACTGAACGAATTCTCTCCACAGTTCCCTGGTACCTCTTTATGTTGAAGAGACTTTCCGGAATCTCGATCGAAATATCCTTTTTCAGTTTTATCTGACAGGAAAGACGTATGTTTCGCGCTTCTTCCTCTTTATTGATATAGGGCAATTCTGTAGGCAAATAGGGGCCTGCATCGGAAGTAACTCTTACCTTACAGGCGCCACAGCTTCCCCGTCCTCCGCACGCGGAAGGGAGAAATATCCCTGCCTCTCCGAGAGAGAAGAGAAGGGGAGATCCCCCCTTTACCTTTAGTTCACGTTTTTTCTGATTGATATCGATGATTACTTCACCGTAATTGTTTACAATTTTATCCGTTATAGCTATCAGCAGGGCAAGGAAAGCCGTAATAGTACCAACAGCAGCAGACGCTAAAAGGACAGATGCAACCATGGTTTCCTCCTACTGCACGTTCAGCATACCTGAAAAACCGATAAACGCCATGGCCATAAAGCCAATGGTTATGAGGGTAATACCCGGGCCTTTTAATCCTGCGGGGACAGGGGCTTTATCGATTTTTTTACGGATTGCTGCAAGGGATGCGATGGCAAGCCACCAACCCAGTCCTGAACCGAGGCTGAATACAGTGGCCTGAATAAAAGAGTACTTCCGAATCTCGATGAACAGAGCCACCCCCATGATAGCGCAGTTTACCGTAATTAGCGGCAGGAATATCCCCAGGGTCATGTACAAAGCAGGGGAGAGCCGGTCTATCACCATTTCTAGAATCTGAACTACCGCGGCAATAACAACGATAAATACAATGAACCGCAGGTAATACAATCCGAGGGGGTAGAGGATGTAATGAAGCACCGCCCAGTTGATCATCCCTGTTAAGGTAAGGACCACGGTTACAGCAAGGCCTAATCCGTTTGAAGAAGTAAAATCTTTGGAAATAGAGATGAAGGAGCACATCCCCAGGAAGTTGGCAAGAAGAATGTTGCTGGTGAAAATAGATGCGAAAAATAAAGTTAGAGGAGCGATCTGGGGACTCATGTTTTACCTCCTGGCATACGGCTTTTTGCAATCCATAGGAGGATCGCTACAAGAAAAAAAGCACTGGGAGCCATTACCATGATGGTCCAGGTCGGAAACCAGGCAGGAGCTATCCGTACCCCAAAGAGGGTACCGAATCCGAGAAACTCCCGCACAGATGCAATAACCATTAAAACCCACATATACCCGATACCGGAGGTGAGTCCGTCCCAGAAGGCGGGGATAGGGGGATTACTCTGTGCAAAAGCTTCAGCCCGCCCCATAAGGATACAGTTAGTGATGATTAAACCGACGTAGGGACCCAGGCTTCTGGATATTTCCGGAAGGAAAGCCCGGAGAAGAATATCTACAATGATTACATAGAAGGAAATAATAAGTACTTGCACGATCATCCGTACTTTTCTGGGTATCCAGTCCTTTAGGAGAGAGATGGTCAGGTTAGAAAATGCAGCGGCAAAGGTAACACCCAGAGTCATGATGAGAGTATTGGATAGAAGGTTTGTAACCGCCAGGGTGGAGCAAATCCCCAGAATTTGCATAAAAATAGGATTATTGAACCAGAGGTTTTCTTTCGTTATTGTTGTTAACTCTTTTGCCGTCATTTTGAACCTCCCAGCAGGTTTTTCAAGAGAGACAATTCCGTATCCACAATGACGTTTATCGCCTGGCTTGTCCGGCTTGCACCGGTAATACCGTCCACAATACCTTCTTCTTTATTCGCTTTCCCACTCCCTGCTTCCGAACCAAAGGTTACCTGTATTGTACCATTCTTTAGTTTTAAGCCGTTGAACTGTTCTTTGAACCAGGGCTCGGATATCCGTCCCCCTAATCCAGGAGTTTCATTATGGCTCACAATCTGGATACCGATGATTTGAGATACGGTTTCATCTACGCAGAGGATCCCTCTAATAGTTCCCCAGAGGCCGCTTCCTGTGAACTCTTTCGCATAGAGAAGTGTGCCTCCCCTGCTTCCTTTGTAGAGACGGACCCCGTCCGTATCCAGGACTTCAATCGATTGGTATACCGTTTCTGCTTCCGAGTCTGTGTTATAGGAATAGCCCATGGCATCGAGAACTGCCTTCTGGCGGGCCAGCTCTTCATTCCGTTCCACGATCCCTTTGGTACTTTCATTGGCAAGGGCAAGGATAAGAACAAAGAGAAAAGCGACAATAAAACTAAAAACTACCGTGTAGAGGATACTGTCTTTCTTCATGCAACCACCTCCTTTGCTTTAGGGGTGGTTAGCTCATCAATGAGGGAGGCAAATGTATTGGATAATAGAAGCGCGAAACTGGTACCTTCCGGAAAAGCAGAGTATAACCGAAGAATAATCGAGACAATTCCAATAAGGATCCCATAGATCCATTGGGAGGAGGCTCGTTTGGGAGCGCTTACCGGATCCGTAGCCATAAAGACGGCTACAAATAACACACTACCGCTGAACAGAGAGTAAAGAGCAGGAAAGGCACCCTGTACACCGAAGGCATCCAAACCGAACGACAGCCCGAGAGAGCCTAGTACGGTCCCGAGGATGATCCTGTAAGAGGCGGTTTTAGTAAATACCAGATAGATCCCTGCTAAGAGGATCAGGAGGATCGATCCCTCCCCGATAGAGCCTCCTTTAAATCCCAGGAATAGATCCAACAAGTTCAGAGTGGAAGTGTTTCCTGCACGAATAATCCCTAGCGGGGTTGCGGCACTCACCACATCCGCATAGGAACCGAATTTCCCCGGGACCATCCATGAGGCTGCCAGTATGTTGGGAAACGTGATATAGATAAACAATCTTCCGGTTATAGCAGGATTGAAGATATTTCTTCCGAATCCGCCGTACACTTCTTTCCCCATAAAAACGGCAAAAACAATACCGACTGCTACTACCCAGAGGGGGGTCTTCGGAGGCAGGGAAAGAGCAAAAAGGGTACTGGTTACCAGTACTGCTTCAGAAACTTTTTTGTTTCTTCCCTTTTCCATGATGTATTCAGTTGCTGTACCCAGGATGATAGAAACCAGCAGAATAACGAGAGGTCGGATGCCATAGAGATAGAGAGAAAAGAGCACTATAGGAATAAGCGAATATAGCACTCTACGCATAATGATCTGTTTCTGGAACACACACAACCTCCTTTCTAGAAGATTACTGTACTTCTAAGTGTCTTGCAAGGTTTGCTTCAAAGAGGCATAGGCGCCATTCTTTAGTATTTCTCTTAGATATTCTGTTACAATCTGAGTAAGGGGAGGAGAGGAGATATCTTTTCCCCAGAGGGAGGATTCAGTAAGAACCCGTTTAACGATACCTTCGGTTTTTGCTGGATCTATCCCCTTGTTCTCGGACCAGAGGTTGTAGAAAAACTCTAGCACCGGTCGATCGTCCCGTATTTCGTACCTTCCTTTTGCACCTACCCCCTGTAAGGCCTCTCCTTTCCATTCCGTTGACCTGTAACAAGCAATAAGGGCTGCAAGGGACCAGCTTAGGAGCCGGGGAGGTCTTTGAAACTTATCCATATATTCCAGGAGCGTAGGAAGCACCCGGGCTTTGTACTTTGCACAGGAATTTAAGGCTATACTGGACCAGTAATGTTTGATAAAGGGATTTGCAAAGCGCTCCAACACAGATTCTGCAAACTCTTCCAGCTCTCTCTCCGGTAGAGTTAAGACAGGAATGATTTCTTTAAAGATTCCCTCCCTTAGATACCGGGAAAATACCGGGTCGTCGAGACTTTCCTTTACTGTCTCAATTCCGGCCATACAGGCTCCTAACGCAGTCATCGTATGGGCCCCGTTGAGAATACGGACTTTTCGGGTGCGGTACGGGGTCATATCGTGGGTCCATACTACATTCATCCCCGCTTCATCCAGAGGGAACTCTGCCCGAATGGTGGAAGGCCCTTCGATCACCCATAGGTGAAAGAGTTCTCCCGTATCGAACAGATCATCCTGATACCCAAGCTTCTTCTGCAATGCTTGAATTTCATCCTTTGGATACCCTGTCATGATTCCGTCGACGAGGGTGTTGTAGAAGGTGTTGGCCTTCTCTATCCAGGAAAGAAACTCGGGATCCTCTGTCCAGCGTTTCGCCAGGGTACATACAATCTGTTTTAGCGTATCACCGTTCCGATCGATCAGTTCACAGGGAAGGATGATAAACCCTTTATCAG
>JAGODW010000076.1 GCA_017998025.1 Spirochaetales bacterium | reverse complement strand
GTCAGAACCCTGGCCTTTTGGTTGGTTATTAGGAAGGAGCTATAGGTAGAATCACTCTTTTACTCACTTAGAAACCCCTGAAGAAATGCCCGGAACTGTTCTAAGTCCCGGGAAACGATCGGATGGGCATCCCGCAGTTTTCGAATTAAAAAATCCAATCTGTCCCAATCATATTCAAGTTCAAAATAATACCTTCGAAAATGACGAAACTTTAATAATTCAAGGAGCCGCGGATAATTTTCATCGGATACCACAGCCGGCCGAATACCTTCAAGATGAAAAGTCATTTTTTCCAGCAGTTCTGCATGCCAGCGCTTCCCAGTAAGGTTGTTTTCAAAGAATTGGGATATACGGAGAAAGATCGTTTCCAGGCATGTATAATAATTTTCAAGAAAACCGGCAACCATCACTGCAGATTTTTCATTTCGACCGATCAGGGAAAGTTCTACCTTGCAAGCTTCTTCCAGCGTTCCATAGATTTTCTCCAATTTTCTTTTATTCTTTTCAATACCTTCGATTAATTCAACCACTTTTTCTTTCATATATCAGTTTTCCCCTTCGTTTGATAAAATCCGCTGTCTCTGAATCAACTTTCTCCAGCTCAATGACGTCTAAAGGAAAAGAGCTCATTTTCATAACATCCCCCAGGATGGCGAAATATTCTTCAGGTCCGGAAAGTCCTTCCAAGCCAATGTCAATATCAGATATCTCGCTGAATTGTTCAGGATGCAGGAGGGATCCCCATTGATATATTCTCAATGGTTGATAGAAGGTGATGATGTGAGAAACGATCCGTTCAAAATCTTTGCACGCAGATTCCCATTGTTCCTGTAATGTTTTTTTTCTTCTTGTTTCTTTTTTCTGCAAAAAAGAACGTACATCTTTTAGATTGATGGTTCGATCCATGAGTTTTTTCTCAGATACTATTAATTCGATGAATAGGAAAAAAGTCAATGAACTATATTAGTAGATAAAATTGGTTCACTCTTTGTTTTGGATCGGAGAGACTGTGTATAATTATAAAAGATGGATCGACGAGAAAAAGAGGCTATCATTACATTTCTGGCTCGCAAACGTAAGCATAAAGATTCTAAAGAGGATATTGCTCTGCTCGGAAAAACCAAACGGTCCGCCTTAATTATGGCTGGTCTGTATGAAAATTGGTACACATGTATCGAAACCGCCTTTTTTCGAATCTCCCAGCAATTTGAAAATAATCTTCAAAAAGAACGGTGGCATCACTCACTGCTTAGCACAATGACATTACATATTCAAGGGATACGGATAGCTGCGGTATCCCCGGAAAACTACAACAATGAACTCCCAGGAGAACCAGAAGTGTAACATTCCTGCACCGACAAATTCCCTGTACCCTCTTCCAATACACTTTTTGCCTGGTTATGCATGAAACGATGAATCTATTTGATGATCAGAGTGTACTTGATTGCAAACGTTTTCAATGTTATACTGAATTTGTACCCGAAGAGTGGGAGGAATACAGAATGATCGAGATAAATAGGTTTGCATTAAATAGAATTATTGCACCCCGAATGGGACTCAGAGATTTTATTGATTTTGGCGTACAGATCGGGATCCACAAAATAGAACTTCGAAACGATTTGCCGGGAAAAACCATTATTGATCATTTTTCGCCTCAGGCTGTGAAAAAACTCTGTAACGATACAGGCGTTTCCATTATTACAATCAATGCAGTGCAAAAATTCAACCTGAAAACCATGAAACATACTGTTCGGGAAGAATTAAACCGATTGCTGGAACTTGCAACAGACATTTCCTGTCCTGCTCTTATACTCTGTCCTAACAATGATCCGGCTGATAGGAGAACTCCTGAAGAACGGAAAAAAGAAACGATCGAAGCGCTGACGGAGTTTGCCCCTCTCTTCCAGAAAGCAAGAATAACCGGACTAATAGAACCTCTGGGTTTTCGGATATCTTCCCTTGCTTCTGCACTTGAAGCCGTTGAGATGATCCGTGAGAGCAGTGCAAATTGCTATAAAGTAACCCTGGATACATTTCATTATTATCTGGGACCCGACAAACCTGAGTCTTTAGGAACTGAACTAAAACCTGAGTGGATAGGCCTGGTACATGTCTCTGGAGTAGAGGATCCCCTTCCTCCTGAAAAAATACTGGACGAACACCGTGTGCTTCCTTCAGAGAAGGATCGATTGCAGAGTAAAGAACAGGTACACCGCCTTATCACCGCCGGATATACCGGGGACATCTCCTTTGAGCCCTTTGGAAGCCGGATACAGAATCTACCGCCAGAGGAACTAAAGAAAAAATTGAAGGAAAGTATCGAATACCTGTCCATTTAGGTATAGGTTCGGCCTATGTACGGCTTTCCCGCTGAGGAAGGGACAGTTCTATCGGATCCTCAGGGGAAGGGACAACCTGCCATTCTAGTTCATCGATCTCGGATTGGGCGATTTTCTCCAGGGGCAGTTCCATGTACCTTCCTTTTGCCTCTAAAGCAACGGATCCGTCTGAAAGAATGATCTCTCCTGAACCCTCAAAGAACCTTCCTCTCCTACCGGTGATTCGGCCTATTGCAGTTATGGCCTCGCCTAGGGGAATCGGCTTCCGGTATTTTACTGTGAGCTCTACAGTTACTCCCCATACCGCCGCTAAGCCCTGTGGGTTTATAGCCCGGCCGACCACTTCATCCAATACAGAAGCAGCTATGCCTCCGTGAAGTCGCCCTGGATACCCCTGATGTTCCTCCCGCGGAGTAAATACCGCAGCCACCTCTCCAGAATCGAGATTATAAAAGGCCGCCTTTAGCCCGAAAGCATTCTTTAAACCGCAGACAAAACACATTCGTGAGTTTGGTTGTTTGCTTGTAATAGTCCGTTTCAAAATATTCCTCCTGATAGAAAATTCAATATTTCGCATAGCGGAAAAACAAAGTATGGATCAAATCAAGGAACAAAGTAAACGCCCCATAAAGGAAACTATGGTATACTTGAATAGAAAGGAGTTGAAAAATGAATGTTCATTATTATGTAACTCTTTTTCCTGTAGAAGCATTAATTGCCTCACAATTAGATCCTATACAATTTGGTTCTTATATGGCGACCGGTTCCAAAAAAGGTTCCTATGAAAACATCATCTTTGCAGAAATAGATGGCGGATTCGGGGATTACTTTGATTGGCAGTACGCCCGGGAAAAATGCGTTCCTCACCAGAACGGGGATCCCAAAAACTCTCTCTACCTTTCCGTGTATCGCACCCTGGAACATGTTCCTCTTTCAGCTATCCGTTCTCTATATCTTACCACCCGTGATGGGAGAACCCTGGAACTTTCGCGTAGTGAAATGACAGAACATCCTCCAAAACGGCCCTACTGGGTATACCAGGAACTCTGTCCTATCCGTCCCCTGGCGGTAACCATACTGGATCCTATCGATTTTTCTGCTTATATGTGCGACCCCCAGAAAAAGACATTTGTACCTAAAATTGTATTCACCGATTTAAAAATCTTCGATTTTACCTCCAAGAAAACAGGAAGTATTGGGCCTGCCTATGATAAAAACCTTGAACATCTGCAAGATTGTATTCGGGCCGTAACAGAGCTGGAATCAAAGCCAAATAAAATCGTAGATCGTTCCAACATAGACCGGTTCTCCTATCAGGTAATTCAGGATGGAATCTATATTGGGGAAGGGGCAAAAGTTCTCAAATTCCCCATGAAGACCCTGGAAGAACTCCGGAGATACCATTACAACTGGGGGCGTTCAGCGATGATCCTGTAAATTTTATTTTCCATCAGCGGAATTGAATTCGAATCTTATCTTTTGTCTCCATCTGCAAACCCGGATATTTCTGGGAAAACTCTTTAAGCTCCTCCAATGAATTTACCTTGTTGGAAGTCAAAACATCAAAAGCCTCTTGATTCTGTACTATCTTGTTAAAGTCTACATCCATTAAGGTTACTGTCGGACCCGAACGAAAATCTGCATTACTAGAAGTAATGGTTCCTCCTACTTCGATACGGATTGCAAGTTTCATATCCTGGAGAAATTCTTTCATCATTTCGATATCTTGTTCTGCCTCTTCCTCTAATTCCTCTTCTTCTTCCCATTCTTCTACTTCTTTCGATTCCATTTCTTCCTTGCTTAATTCTTCCCGGCTTATATATACCATTAGAGTAGCGGGAGTTCCGCGGGTAAACTGGAATTTAAGGAACTGCCCTTGAGGAGGCGCGCCCGATGCTTGAACAGTCGGGGTGTCTCCCATTAAAGGAGTTTCAGAGACCTGTAATGAATTGACATCGGTAAAGGCATACCGTACCCAGTATCCTTCACCATTTGGGCTTTCGAGTGGTTTAGCCTCTAGGAACTGTACACCTTTACCCATCCACGTTGCATCTTCCTTAAGCTTCTCTTCATTTAGGATCGAAGATTCCTCTGAAAGTTTCCCCATCGAGGCTTGCACTTCCTTCATCATCTCTACAATGTCCTTCCGCAGAATTACCTTTTGTTCCACTGTACCACTGCCGTCTTTTTCAACTTTTATTTTTGTTTCCGTTTGCAGACACCCAGTGAGAACAAAAGCGAGCACTAGGACTATCCTGAATATACCTTTCATCTCTCCACCTCCTGTTTTATGCCAACCGAACGGCATACTTACTAGTTTACTGCGAAAACAGGCAGTTATCCATCTAAGATACGGACCTGTTCGATATAATAAGAATTTTGAACTGGATCCTGCCATTCAAGAAAAGTGGGATTCTCATTTATAAAGTATACATCTGCTTTTTCAAGTATGAGAACGGGTTCCCCTATAGAAATCTCATACTGGAAACACCCCGTTAGAGGAGAAATCCTCACCTGTACCTCTCCCTGACGGGACCAGAGAATCAGCCTCCAACTCCCAGCCTTCCCTTGAAAGAGGAATGCTTCTACAGATTTTGACAGCGCCGGGGAAACTTCCAGAAAATCCGGCTGATAGTGAGCCCCGGCAATTTTCCGGGCTGTAAGCCCGTAGGCCATGGCTCCACTTTTCAAAGAATAATCTGGATAGGCAAGTCCAAAAAATAGCTCCGAATTGAAAGGGTTGGGTGCTTTCCCTTCGGGGAATTTATCGAACAATTCATACCAGAATACAACCCGGGCTCCTCGAGTTAATAGACCAACAAGAGTCTTTATCACCCGGGCTGGGAACTCTCCCTCAGACACACGGGTTATATACAACCCGCCGGTCGGATACCCCACTTCGGTAACCCAGACGTCTCCCTGAAAACCTTCTTCTTTTAAAATACGAACCAGTTTATCGTACTGCCCGACAACTCCATCCGAATCAAGCGCATAAGGATGAAAGGATACCCCATCGGCATAGGAAAAGGCTCCAGCCTGAAACAATCCTTGAATAAAGGAATCTGGAACCCGTAGAAAGGAACCAATTACCACATAACTTTCTGGAGCAACCTCCTTTATCCGGCGGGCTGCGGCCGTGCAAAGCTGAAAAAAATCTTCGTTGGAGCCCTTCCAGAATGTCCAGTTTGGCTCATTCCAGATCTCGTAGGCCCCTATCTTTCCTCGATACCTTCGAACCACAACCTCTACATACTGGAGGAAATATGGTATGTTCTCTGGCTCAATATACCGCCGCCGGGTTTTTGTCCTGTTCTCACCATAGATCCACGCAGTATCATAGCCCAGTACCGCAAGGATTTTTTTCCCTGTCTTCTCTGCATTCTCCACATACCGGTCCCAGCGCTGAAAATCCCATTGTTCCGGCCTTATCT
This sequence comes from Spirochaetales bacterium, assembly GCA_017998025.1. Taxonomy (GTDB): domain Bacteria; phylum Spirochaetota; class Spirochaetia; order DTKZ01; family DTKZ01; genus DTKZ01. The sequence continues at coordinate 1,156 of JAGODW010000076.1, read as the reverse complement.
GGATCGTATCCCACCGAAAGGTATTCCGAATCCAGGCTACGCCCAATTCGTTTAAAAGGGTATTTTCCTCTTCTGTGCATCTTTCACCCGCATGGGCCATTCCAAAGGCATCCGTGGGAATCTGCCGGGGGATAAGAAGCGTGGAACGAGAAGTGTTACAGCCTGTAAGAAAAAAGAATAAAACGATTATAGATTTATATGCAAAGGTAATCTGAGACGAATTATTTATTTTGGCAATTTGAGGCTTTCCGCTCTGTAACAAAAGTTTACTGTAACCGATAAGCTTATAGTCGGATCGGCGATTAGATAATTTTTCGCTTCTCGATAATATCAAAGGAATCCTCACTATCCTGTTTACTAGTATCGTTCAAGTTTAATTTTAGAAAAGTTAAGAAGGGTAGTAAAGGAAATAGGATCGACAATTGACTTCCATATTGCCTTTCCTTCCCTTTTCCCCCATACTTTCCCTATGAATATTGGATTGATCGGATTGCCAAAGGCAGGAAAAACTACCATCTTTAATGCATTAACGGGCCAAACAGCCGAAACAGCGGAGTACGATACGGGAAAAGTTGAACCCAACATCGGGGTGGTAACGGTGCTGGATGATCGGGTAGATCGGCTCTCCAGTCTCTATCATCCTAAAAAAACGATACATGCAACGATCGAATTTATTGATTTCGTAGGGCATGGAGCGGCAAAAGGTGGTTTGTTCTCCGGGGAAGGAATGGCCCTCCTTAAAACGGCCGATGCATTCGCAATTGTTCTACGGAACTTTTCCAATCCAACCCTGGAGGGGGCGTATGGCCCTCCAGATCCGGAGAAAGATCTGGAAACCATCCTGACAGAGCTTCTCCTTACCGATCAGGTATTAGCAGAACGACGACTCGAACGAATCCAGCAGGACCACCAACGGGGGAAAAAGACCCCCCAATCCCAGGCAGAAGAAAAACTCATGGAACGAATTGTAGAAACCTTGAATCAGGGTAATCCTGTCCGGGATATCCCTCTTACTGCCGACGAACAGAAACTGATCAGTGGATACAAGTTCTTAACAGAAAAAAAGTGTTTCGCCCTGGTAAACTCGGATGAGAATTCGTACCGCCAGAATCCGGAACTTATTGAAGTCCTTGGCAAAGCCACAGGAGGTAAAGCT
>JAGODW010000075.1 GCA_017998025.1 Spirochaetales bacterium | reverse complement strand
TGTGGATCCAGGACAAATTGAGCAGGCGATCGTAAATCTGGTGGTAAATGCTAAGGATGCAATCAATGGCCCCGGATCTATCTACATCCAGACGAGCAATATAGAGATAGAACCTGGCTTTACAACCGTTACAGGACCGTTAAATGGGGGACAGTATGTTTCTTTGACCGTACGGGATACGGGTCATGGAATCCCGGATCACCTGCTTCCCAATATTTTTGAGCCTTTCTTTTCTACCAAAGAGTCCGGGAAAGGAACCGGTTTAGGGCTTTCCCTCGTGTATGGGATCGTAAAACAGTGTGAAGGGGGGATATTAGTACAGAGTACCCCAGAGCAGGGAAGTACTTTTACCCTCTTATTTCCCCTTCAGTTAACAAATATTACTGTTAGAAAAATACATGAAGAAACGAGAAAAGATCTTCGAGGTACAGAGACGGTTTTAGTTGTAGAAGATGAAGAATATATCCGGAGTTTAATCACAAAATACCTTTCCCGGTACGGGTACCATATTATAGAAGCACCGAATGCAGGAGAAGCGATTCTAATCTGTGAAGAAACCCAGGATCCTATTAATCTCATCGTAACGGATGTCATTCTTCCCCATATTAACGGCCGAAAACTGTACGAGCGGCTTAAAGGAGTCCTCCCTTCTCTAAAGGTATTATTTATTTCCGGCTATCCCCAGAAGATACTGTTAGAAAAGGGACTTCTTCCTCCTGGAGCTTCTTTTCTCCAGAAACCTTTTGATTTTGAGCTGTTTCTACAGAAAGTGCGGAAAATATTAGATTCCTGAATTGCAGAAGGTGCCTACATTCGGTATAGTATCTCCACAAATATGGAAACAAAATTTATCAGAAATTTCTGTATTATTGCGCATATTGATCACGGAAAATCCACCCTGGCCGATCGATTTATTCAGCGAGCTCATCTGGTAGAAGATCGATTATTTAAAGATCAGATAATGGATTCTATGGAGATTGAACGGGAACGAGGAATAACCATAAAATCACAGGCTGTGACCCTGTCGTATACACGAAACGGGGAAGAGTACCTTTTAAATTTAGTAGATACCCCCGGGCATGTCGACTTTTCGTACGAAGTATCCCGCGCTGTTTCTGCCTGCGAAGGAGCTATTCTGTTGATTGATGCCACGCAGGGAGTCGAAGCTCAAACGCTCTCCAATATGTATATGGCCCTTGAACATAATCTTGAAATTATACCAGTAATCAACAAGATCGATTTACCCGCAGCCGATATCGAGGGAGTAAAACATCAGATAGAACAAGATCTGGGATTAGATCCGGAAGGTGCCTTACAGGTTTCTGCAAAAACGGGTCAAGGAATGGATGCACTCCTGGAAGCTATTATAGAGCGTATCCCTCCCCCGAAAGGAAACAGGAACGGGCCCTTACGTGCCTTAATTTTTGATTCCCACTACGATCCTTTCCGGGGTGTGGTAGTACATGTACGGATTTTCGATGGCAAGGTAAGTCCGGGAGATGATATTTTGCTGGTCTCCACGCTGGGAACGTATAAAGTCGAGGAAACAGGGATATTTAAGCTAAACCTGCAAAAAAAGGCCTGCCTTGAAACAGGAGAGGTTGGATACCTTCTAGCAGGAATAAAAACGGTAAGGGATGTACGGGTAGGGGATACGGTGACAGATGCTTCATCACCGTGCCAGGATCCATTACCCGGTTTTCGGGAAGCAAAGCCAATGGTTTTTTCCTCCATCTACCCGGTAGATACCAACGATTATGAAGAATTGTCTCAGGCTCTAGAAAAGTTAAAATTAAACGATGCCGCACTGTCTTTTGAAAAGGATTCTTCCGTTGCCCTGGGATATGGTTTCAGATGCGGCTTCCTTGGTTTGTTACATCTGGAAGTAGTTCAGGAAAGGATAGAACGAGAGTTCGGCCTTTCAATCGTCCTAACGGCCCCTTCTGTTCGGTACCGGATTACCCTTCACAGCGGAGAAATACTCGAGATAGACAATCCTGTTGAGTACCCCGATCCTACCCGGATAGAGTACGCAGAGGAACCGTACATAAAAGCTGCTATCATTACCCCCACAGAATACCTGGGATCGATTATGACTCTCTGCTTAGATAAAAGGGGTGTACAAAAATCTCTCCATTATCTGGATCAAAAGCGGATAGAAATAACGTATGAGATGCCCCTCGCAGAGGTGCTGTTCGATTTCTATGATAAGTTGAAGTCGATAAGCAGAGGATACGCTTCGTTCGACTACGAACTGATTGGGTACAGAAAAACCGACCTTGTTCGACTCGATATTCTTGTCAACGGCAAACCCGTAGATGCTTTGTCGCAGCTTGTGTATCGACCCAGTGCACAGAGCAGGGCGCGTATTATCTGCAAGCGGTTAATGGCGGAGATCCCCCGGCATCAGTTTAAAATACCGATTCAGGGAGCCATAGGAGGGCAGATCATCGCCCGCGAAACCATTTCACCGGTTCGCAAGGATGTAACAGCTAAGTGTTATGGGGGAGATATTACCCGAAAACGAAAACTATTAGAGAAACAGAAGGAAGGAAAGAAACGGATGAAAATGGTAGGAAATGTCGAACTTCCCCAGAGTGCTTTTCTTGCGGTCCTTAAAACAGAGGAGAATTGATACAGCTCAGGATCTTTTCCAGGTACTGCACATAATCCCAGGCGCTGGCAGCAGCACGGGCAAGGAAAGAATACGCTGTCTTCTCAGAAAGGGAATCGGGAAAATCCAACAGGATATAATCTATCTTTTCTATATCCTCCTGTATGTCTACGATGCGAGAATCTATAGAAGAAGGATCTTTCAGGATACTCTTTGCCTTTCTGTAGAAACTTTCTAAGAGGGATCGGTTTTGTGAAAGGAACTGTATAACTGTATCTCGATTCCAGGATGCCCTGGATAGCAGCGGGACCTCCTGTGCCAGGTCTTTTTCCCTCATATACTCGATTAGATTATAGTTGACCTGAGAAATCAATCTCGTGAGCTCTTCTATTCCCGATAGAGGGGAGGCTCCAAAAGCCAATCCTTTCTTTCCAATAGAATATATTCTAGGATCCTTTTCACAGATATCCCGGGCAAGGTCTTTGTAGGTAACGAGAATGGTATCTACAGAAACTTTTTCTCCTGTTGCCAGGCAGTCTGCTACTTTTGCTTTTTTATAACAGTCTTCTATCCATAACGGATTTGAGATACGCCCCTGACGGGAAAGAATAAACTGCTGCGAGTAGGCTCCCCTTGCATGAGGTTTCCCCGGACGATAATAGAAATCGATCCCGGTACAGAAAATAGGGAGATCTTTCGATGTAAACTTTGAAGCAATGTATAATGCAAGGGTTCCTACCGATCCTAAGGGAGGAATACGGGGAGGAAGAATAGAGCATGTGAGAGAATCGGAAAACCACTGCAATGATTCAAACTCAGAAAGAAAAAGATAGAGAGGGCCAGTCCACCTGCGGAGAATCCCGGGAAATACAGTTAAATCCGCTGCAAGGGGAATATCACAAAAAGAGAATCCGATAAAGTCCTGCAGGTTTGTAGCCTGCGCATCCACACTAACCACAAGATCCGGCACGAGTCCTGAAGCAGAAAGCACAGGAAGTGCAGTATCGACTGCTATCAGGTACAGATTCTTCCGAAGTTCTTTCACCAGGGATAGATTCTCCTCTAACGATTCCCCCGCTCCTATAACGAGGGGAGGTTTCCCGATACGAAGGTCTGTCAAGGGTAACGCTTTCGGCAGGAAAATAGAATTCCAGAATAGATTCTTCATCCATCGCCTTCCCAATTGAATGGCCGTCATCCTATTCCGTAGAAGTGTTTGAAGCTGTTTCAAAATTGTTGTATATACGTGATCGTAAAAGGTACGATGCATAAAATACCCGCGATTTAGGGTAAGGAGAATTACTCTTCTGAAACGACGTAGATTCAATTTTGTCTGGAGATAAGTTAGAAGAGAAACGGCTGAATCGGTACGGATAAATGTAATCCGTGGATCTTTCAACAAAACTCCTGGAACATATTCCAGAGTGAATCGCATCAGTTTTTCTTCTTTCTCCAGGCACAGAATATGGGAAGAATGCGGAAGTTTATGCAGGATCTCTGTTAATCCGTATCCCAGTAAGGGGGAAGGTATTAGAACCAGGGTCTGTTCTGGTATATTTGCTCCTGTTGCGTGTTGTATGGCGTGGGTTTCAGGTTTCAGTTCGTGATAAAGGTATTTCTCCTGGTACAGGATATTTAATCCCCCCGCGCTGGGAACCAGCCGGGGGAGAGGATCTGTCATTCTTGTGTGTTTATAAAGTACTTGAAGAATACGCTATTAAAATCATCCTTAAAATCTTTAGAGGTGAAAATGAATTGCTGTAAATTCTCTTCTGTAAACTGTTGAATGATATAGGGGAGATAAATATTCAACATTTGAAGTTCCTTTTCATCCACCGTTCTCTCTTCTACCATTTTTAACACCACAATTGAATCTCCCAAAACAATCGGGTCAGAAGTTTCATCTTTTTTTAGAGAGAAAGCCGTTACAAAGAAGCTTTCCCGAAAGGCAGCCCCGGCCAGGGAGCTATTCGTTTGAGAAACAGGTTTCAGAAAAACCGAGTTCCCATAGTTGATGGGAAAGTAGTCAGTTTCTCCGATAGAGAATCCCTTCGAACGGGCAAGACTCTCAAAGGATGAGGATGCTGTTTCTTCCTTAAATTGTTTTGCTTGAGTAAGCAAATAATCTTCTATTTTTCCTCGTTCAAAGCTCATCATATAGGATCGAACGGTTTTCTTTACTTCAGGATCGTTTAGATCTGGATTCAGAGCTTCTTCCTCGCATCGGAAAAGGAGCCATCCCTCAGAAGATTCAATAGGGCCTTCTATCTCTCCTTTTTTTAATGAGAGCACTTTAGCGGTATCGGCAGTATTCTTGATGAGGGTGTCCAATTCATACGCATACCGCCAGCCCATCTCACCACCCTTCTCTGCAAAAGTATCTCTGGAAAAAGAACGTGCTGCATCTTCGAACGTGAGCTCCTCTTTTTGAAGACGCTCAAACACCTTCTCTGCATCCTTTTTCCCTGTGGTGATTGTGATAATAGAAAGGCGTGCACGTTTAAATTTGTCGGCATTGGTTTGACCATAGGCCTGAACCTCTGATTCCGGATACTCAGAAAAGGGAAATTGAACATATTTAAACTTCCGTTCAGGAGAAGCAAGATTTTTTAAGAATTGTATCTCCTGGGTACTAATCGGAATCGTTCCGAGATCCTGCAAGTATCCCTGGAAAAGAAGACTTTCCCGTACAGACTTACGAATAAGATACCGTTCTGATGCAGGAGTTTGTTGATACCGCTTTACTGAAAACTCTCCGTTTTCCATAAAGGCTGGATACGAAGCAAGGCTCTCGTCTACCAGATTCTCTGAGACAGAGAAACCACTTTCTTCCATCATTTTTACCAGCGCTGTATGAAAAACAGTACGATCATAGGCCCCTCTCCAAACCTGATAGACCTGTGCATCAAAGGAACTGTTTTGGTCTCCCTGGGATCGCAACTGCTCTGCCAGAAGATCCCTCTGCCGGGAGAAATAATTTCCTGGTACATACTCGATAGGTTTGTCTTTATAGTATCCGAATATGATTCGTCCCGGCCCTTCGAGTTTCCCTACAACTGGTGCACCGACAAAAGTTACAACGATAATCACCAGGATAATAATACTAAAAATATAGAGGGCTTTTGGCGTGCGCTGTTTAGGCGTCTGCGTTTCCGATCTATTTTTGATGGAGTCATTTTTCTTTTTTGATGTAGATGGCATGCGGTGAAAGATACCATGCAAGACCGGGGATGTCAATTCTGCTGGGGGATCTTGTCAACAACTCCTTGATCCAGGATACTCTAGAGGATGCTTGTCTGTGGAGTAGATGAAGTGGGGCGAGGACCCCTGGCCGGTCCGGTAGTGGCTGCTGCAGTTATTCTGCCCGAGGATTTTCCTGTACAGGAGTTACGAGATTCGAAGGTATTACCGGAAAAGCGAAGACGGTACCTTGCGGAACAAATTCGGATTGTTTCATACTGGAGTATCGGCGAAGCTTCTCCGGAAGAAATCGACTCTATCAATATTCTCCAGGCAACCTTACGGGCCATGAAGCGGGCAGTGGAAGGACTTACTGTTGTGCCGGAAATAGTATGGGTAGATGGTCTATTTGCTCCCGAGATTTCAATTCCCTCTGAGACCCTCGTTCGGGGAGATGCTCAGGTTCCTTCCATAATGGCGGCTTCAATCCTTGCAAAGACTTACCGGGATGATCTAATGATTGCTTTCTCGGATACGTACCCACAGTACGGGTTTCACCGGCATAAAGGCTACCCTACTCCTGAGCACCGTGAGGCTCTGAGGAAGTACGGTCCTTGCGCGATTCATAGGAAGAGTTTCCGCCTCGATTACGTTTCATAAAGTCTGCTGCAAGATGGAAGGCCTTCATAAAAGCGTCTATATCTTCCCGGAATACCACAATTTGGTGACGTTCGAAGTCTGTTTCCCCGTGTTTTTTGCTTTCGACAATGTTGAGAAAAATATCACCATTCCGATTTTCTTTAATATTGAAAAAATACGTTCGCTTTTCTGACTGGGAATATACCCGTGAAGAGAATAGTTCGCCCCGGATGCCCATACTTACACCTACCATTCATTGAAGTATCTGAAGAGATTTTTACTATAACGGAAAAACAAAACCTTGACAATCTCTCAGGAATTTTGATATATACCTAATAGTAGCAAACCAAGCGCCTGTCGTATAACGGCTATTACCTCAGCCTTCCAAGCTGAAGACGTGGGTTCGACTCCCATCGGGCGCTCAAGGGCGATTAACTCAGCGGGAGAGTGCTACCTTCACACGGTAGAAGTCGGCAGTTCAAACCTGCCATCGCCCATGT
>JAGODW010000074.1 GCA_017998025.1 Spirochaetales bacterium | reverse complement strand
TATAAAACGGAATGTAGAAGAAGGAATCCAGATGGGAGGTAAAACAAGGTTCATCCTGGCTAATGGGTGCAGTATCCCTTCCTGGATAGACTCCCGGGTATTGAAAATGATAGTAGAAACTGCCAGGAAACCGGTGGTATAAATCGGCGGTCACGGATGAATAGTACACGGTTCTTCAGAAACCCTACACCACTGACCGTCAAGGAGCAACTCATAGGGTTTAAACCGTGCTTTATAGGACATTTTCCGGGAATCTGCTACATAGAATCCTAAATAATAGTAAGAGCGGCCGCTTTCAGCGGCCAGTTTTAGCTCATGAAGCACAGAAAAAGTACCTAAACTGCGGGAAGTTTCTTCTGGATCAAAGGCAAAGTATACGCTGGAGAAGGAATGGGGAAGGATGTCTACCCAGCTTACCCCAACCAACCGATCTCTGATGCGGTATTGCAAGGTGCGGGTTTCAAGCGGGGAACAACAGAGAAAGTTCCGAAATCCTTCCTCCTGGTAATTAATGTCTTCAAATTCGTGCTTAAACGTACAGTACCTGCGGTACAAGCTAAATACTTCAGGGTCAAAATCAATCCCTCCTTCCTGTATCGTAACGTCTCGGTTTCGTCTTAGACATTTTTTCATGCTGGAAGAAGGCTTAAAAAGGTGAACCGGGATCCGTAACGGGATACAGGAAGAACAGCCAGGGCAATGATTACGGTACACTATATAACCGCTTCTCCGGAATCCGAAAGATAATAGGGTTTCGTACCCTTCTCCAGGGAATTGATATTCTAAAAATAGATGGGTAATCCAGGTTTTTCCCCTTAGATAGGGGCAGGGAACGGGTCGTGATTGGTAGAGAAGGATAGTTGAAGGAAGGTGCGGACCTTTCATTCGGGTAGAATATATCCTTTCAATGGGGGAAATCCATTAAAATTTACCGATGAATAGCTCTGCGTATAAGCCCCTGCAGTGAAAATATACACCCTATCACCCATGCAGACGGAACTCGGCATGGAGTAGTGATGATGTTCATACAGAATGTCAATGCTATCGCAGGTTGGACCGGCAAGAACAATCTCCTCCGCAGTACCTCGTTTGGGGAAATAAATAGGAAATTTTATCGCTTCTCCTAAGGTTTCGATCAATCCGCGGAATACACCGACATCCAGATACACCCATCGATGCAGTTCATTTTTTGCCTTTTGAGAAATCAATATTACTTCTGATACGATGATTCCAGCATCTGCTACCAGTGCGCGTCCTGGTTCTATCCAGATTTCAGGCATGTCATCTCCGAAATCTTCATAGAGAAGTCGCTCAATTTCACTGGTGTATACAGAAAGGGGCAGGGTGGGCTCCAGGTAATTTGCAGGAAGGCCCCCTCCCAGGTTTAGCATTTTTAGATAGATTCCCTGAGAAGCAACAGATTCAAACAGGTGATGGCAACGGGAAATTGCATCATCCCATTGACCAATATCCCGTTGTTGAGAGCCTACATGAAAGGAAAGGCCGTACGGTTCTAGACCCATCTCTGCACAACGGAGAATCATGGAATACACAACATCTGAATGCGCCCCGAATTTGCGGGAAAGAGGCCAATCCGATCCCAATCCTTCCGTATAGGTTCGAAAAAATACTTTAGCACCTGGAGCCGCACGGGCGATTTTTTCCATATCTTCCGGTGAATCGGTTACAAACACCCGTACTCCTCGTTCAAACGCAAATGCGATGTCTTTTTCCTTCTTGATTGTATTCCCAAAACTTATTTTTTCAGGTTTTATTCCCAGCCGAAGGAGTTGCTCCAGTTCATACGAGGAAGCAACATCGAAATGGGACCCGAGAGAGTTGAGCAGAAGAATAATTTCATCCATAGGATTTGCTTTGACGGCATAGTAGATTTTTGCGAACGGAAGAAAATGATGAATCTCTTCAAACCGTTTCCGTACAATGGAAGTATCAAGGATCAAAAAAGGTGTTTCTTTGTCTTTGGTAAACTCGACAATCTTCTCAAAACGCTGTTTCTGCATAAAGCGTTCCATATTAAAGGCATACTGTTTCTTTTTCATGGTGATCTCCCGCTGTGCCTCTTGTATAATTTTGAAGAGTATTTTACAGTAGTAGCCTAACACATACAATAGCATGAATTATTAAATAAGGAGGGTCATGTGATTTCTCTGCCAGTCTATCATACTAATACGTTGTATACGATTCAGCCTTCCAAGATCATTGCCCTGGGGTTGAACTATAGGGAACATGTAAAGGAAAGTGTCAATGCACAATTTACTAAAAATGCCCTGGATGTACCGGCGGAACCCGTTCTGTTTCCAAAAACACCGAACTGCCTGATAGGCCCGGAGGAAACGATCCTGATTCCTTCTATCCTATCTTCCTATAATTTTGAATCTCCTAGAACAGATTATGAAGCAGAATTAGCATTTATAATTAAGAGCACCTGTAAACATGTCTCTCCTGAAAATGCGTACCAGTATATCTACGGATTTACCTGCATGAACGATGTAAGCCAGCGGAATATCCAGAATTCCGATACATCTGGATGGTTTCGGGGTAAGTCGTTTGATACCTTTGGGCCGATTGGTCCGCAAATTGTATTGATGAAGGATATAGGAGATCCGCAGAACCTGCAGATTCTATGCCGATTAAACGGAAAAGTTGTACAATCGGGGAATACCCGGGATATGATCTTTTCTATCCGGGAAATTGTTTCCTTTATATCCAGGAATATGACCTTATATGCAGGGGACATCATTACAACCGGTACTCCGCAGGGAGTTGGACCTATTAAGCCGGGAGATGTGGTCGAGGTAGAGATAGAAAAGATTGGTATACTTCGGAATCGTGTAAATTTAGAGAAAGTATAACAGTTCTTTAATTCAGGGTAATAAAGGGAGGATCGAGTTCTTCCAGGATATAGAGGGTAAAATCGAGTTTTTTCCCTTCCGGATACTGCAAAAAGCCCCTGAATATCCCTACAAAAGCATCTTTTTCGTACGAGACAAATTCAAATCCTTTCACGTTCCTTAAAGAGAAAGATTCGTCAAGAAAAGGATCCGGTGTATCAAGCGGGAAGGTGGATTCGCCCAGATGAAATATCTTCCATATAAACATTTCCGTGTCCTGATGATATTTTTTGAGGAGCCGATCCCGTACGGCCGGTTCTGTTGAAGTGATAAACCAGTTCCAATCTTTTGATAGCAATTTATTCTTGACTTCACCAAGAAAACTCTGAAGACTAGGGGGCCCTACCCTGGGGAAACCGGTTTTTCCTTTCGGCACAAGAACTCCTTCCTGGGATCGAGGATCGATAGAAGAGCCGACCGGGGTAGAGGGACTACTGCTCTGAAACAGTACACATCCGGAGACAAGGATGCTCAGGGCAATTAAAAGAGTCTGCCTCATTGAGAATTCCCCTGAAATAAACCGATCTTGACTGTGAGAACGGCATACCCGGATGAAAGATCTTCCTGCTGAACAATGATGCGGGAAGGGACTTTCAACTTTACATTGGTAAAATTCCAGATAGCGTTGATCTCCGCCCCTGCTATCTGTTCTGCTACATTCTGAGCAGCTACGGAAGGAACGGTAAGAATTGCGATCTGTATCTTTTCTTTTTTTACTACGTGAGGTAAGTCATCCAGCGGATATACATCGATCTCGTGTATTTTTTTTCCTATCTTGCCGGGATCTGTATCAAATGCAGCACAGATTCGAAGACCATGCTTTAAGAATTCTCTGTTTCCCATAAGGGCCTGTCCTAGATGACCGGCTCCTATCAGAGCTGCTTTTTTCTCCCTATCCCAATGGAGGAATCGATTGATTGCGATATATAGATCCTTTACAGAGTATCCTACTCTAGGTTTTCCTATTATTCCGGTAAGGGCAAGATCTTTCCGTACCTGGATAGGTTCAAGTTCCAGCTCCTGTGCGATGACGGTTCCTGAAATATATTCTAATCCCTCGTCCAGAGCCTGTTGAACTAATACTAGATAAGAAGGAAGCCGGCGGATAGAGGGCAAGCTGGTCAGCTTACTGGTTTTCATCAGGTATACCTGCCTTTATCTGAATCTTCATATGATATATATTTTTTATCATATTTTTCAAGTTTTTACGAGAGAAAAGAAAGATGTTTACTATAAAAATTGAAAAGATCGTTCAGGGAGGAATGGGCCTGGGTAGAAGAGAAGGAAAGGTGATATTCGTACCCTATGTTTTATCGGGAGAAGTTGTTGAGGTGGAAAAGAGTCTACAACGCGGATCGAATTATGAAGTGGCAGAAACGTTCCGGATTGTACACCCTTCCTCTGAACGAATTTCCTCTCTCTGTCCCTATTTTAAGATCTGTGGAGGGTGCCAGTTTCATCATATGGAGTATACAAAAGAAAAAGAAATTAAAAAAGAAATATTTATAGAAGTATTTAACCGAATGGGTAGGATTGCAGATAGAGGAACCACGTACCATTCAGCTTCTCCGCTGGGGTATCGAAATCGGGTACGGTTCCATATCGGAGAATCGCAACAGATTGGATTTAAAGAACCGAAGGGATCAACCGTCGTGCCGATAGATCGTTGCATTGTTTGCGTAAACGAAATACAGGAGTTTCTCCATCAATATCGGGAAGGAAGTAGGGAGAACGTGCCTAAAAATCCATTTACCGTATTTGGGTATGGGGGAAAGTACTATTGGGAAGGAAACTCTGAGGAGGTAGCGGTAGAAATCCTCGGCAAACGAATTCAATTCTCCCTATCCTCTTTTTTTCAGAGCAATCTAAATCTTCTTGCAGAGTTAATCCAGGATGTTCTGCTTCCTCTACAAGGAGAAGAAGTGCTGGAGTTGTACGGCGGGGTGGGAACATTTAGTCTGTTTCTGCAGGATCGATTCTCACAACTTACCCTGGTAGAAGAGAATCCCTCTGCAGCCCGGTATGCAGTAAAGAATCTGGATAAGAAACGTTGTCGGATTGTAACATCTTCTGTGGAACAATGGTTTTCCTCCCAGAACAAAAAGAAGGAAAGAGGAAGGTACGAAACTGTACTGGTGGATCCTCCCAGATCCGGACTTTCAAAAAGAGCACGGGATGTATTAATCCAGTTGTCTCCCCTCACGATTCTCTATATTTCCTGTAATCTTGTAACGCTGGCGCGGGATGTAAGATTTCTTTTAGAGGCAGGATATTCCCTGGCTGGTTGTGATCTCTACGATTTTTATCCCCGAACCGCCCACATGGAAGCAGTATGCAAACTTATACGATCATTCTAGGGATTCTACTCTTTACCTCTTCGATTCTGGGACTGCAGCCTGAAGAAGTGTCTAAATCCGCGCTTTCCTATCAACGGATTGCCCTGGATGGAATACCCCTGGGAAAAATACTCGTTCAAGATACGGGGGATATCTTTGTAGTTACCGATGCCCCCTCTTTGATTCATATCGATCCCCGGAGAAGAATTCAGGGGAATTTTCCTCTCCCGGGAAAGGTTCTGGATGTTGATCCCCGAAAAGAAGGAGGGGCTATTGTATGGTTTGCTAATGGATTGGTGAGTGTATACAATCGACAGGGGAAAAAGATTCAAGATTTTTCAGGATCTAAAAATCCTATCAACGCCGTGTTTGAGACTTCTCAGGGATATTTTCTTGTTCGGAGGGCAAGGGGTTCCTGGACTCTCTATGGGTTGTCTGGGAAAAAGCTTTTATCCTGGGAAGAGGACCTTTCGGAAACTCTACCCATAAGCTTTGACCGGGAAGACAGAATAGTTCTTGCAGAACCAGGGGGTAAAATACAGATACATCAAATAGATGGTTTAAACCTTTCTTCCTTTCAGTTTCCCCATACCCTCACTCATGTATCCTGGATGGGAGGGTCCTCCCTGGTAGGAACATCACCAGATGGCAGCATAACCGTACTGGATAGCGCAGGAACCGTACTATGGGAAAAAGAATTTGCTGGAAATCTTCTTGTAGACACGGATGATCATGGAAATGTAGGGTGTTTGTATGGGGAAGGTATTTTAACCTTGCTTTCTAAACAGGGGAGTCCGATCTTTTCCCTTTTTTTGGATTCCCAATCAAAATTATTTACCGCGCTGGACATTTCGTCCAGGGGAAGGTTTTTGATCGCAGGAGATATCGATTGGGTCTTACATCTGGTAGAGAGTTCCTTCGAACCTGCTTTCGTACCCCTTCCCTCTGTTGCGAAACCTCCCGTATCTGTTACTCCGGCTGATCTATATTTTCAAGACTTAGCTCTTTCCCCTTTCAGGGAGAAACATATACGGCTGATCGAGGAAGGGAGATCCCGTACCGAACAAGCTTTGTTACAATCGATCCTGTACAGCTTGCGAAAAGGGTTGCAGACCTTTCTATCCCGGGAAGGTGTAGATCCTGTATTACAATTCGAAGCAGCAGTTCTCCTCGGTGAGATAGGGGATGGAACGGATGGAGAGTTTCTGGGGTCTCTACTAAAGAGAGAGACCAATAACCAGGTGATCCTCGGTATTCTACAAGGGCTGCGCACATCAGGAAAAGGTTCAACCATGCGTGTACGAAACGACCTAACCTGGTTTCTGAGCCGTCAGGGCAGTAAGATGCCTGTAACTGTTCTAGAAGCTCTCCTCGATACGCTCTGGATAATTCTTGATTATCAAGGGTATTCCCTCGAAACGGATGAACGGGAAGCAATCCTTTCCGTGGCTGCATCCAGTTCTTCAGTACCCGTGCATAAAGCCATCACCCGTTTTTTGCAGAGACTGGAAAAGCCTTAATCAGGCAGGATTTTGATTTGTCAAGTAGAGGAGTTTGTGGCATACTTCAAGTATGAAAAGATTATTTTCCATTATCCTGATAGTATTCGGTTCGTTTCTCTGGGCCCAAGAACTTAGAGTAGATACAGAAGAAATACAGATTACACCCTCGGAGCCGATTGAGTTTGAAAATTACGAAGGGGTTCCGGAAAAGATCGAAACCCGGGATCAGATTCGTGG
>JAGODW010000073.1 GCA_017998025.1 Spirochaetales bacterium | reverse complement strand
GGAAAATCTTTCCTTCCACGAAAAGGTTGCGAGAAAGAATCCGAAGCTTCCTCGTACCGGAATAATCCTTCATTGGTACAGATCCAGATATTCCCCTCTGGATCCTCATAGACGGTATTGATAATGTCGTTTTGAAGGGCAAGAGGATTTCCCTTTTCCGCCCGGTAATGTCTGAATCCCTCCTTTTCCGGATCCAGCCTGTGCAGACCCTGGTTATACACTCCGCACCATACCCTCCCCTTTGAATCTTTCATAAGAAACGTTACCTTACCCGGAGGAAGGGACGCAGGATCCCGGGGATTATGCTGGAAGTACTGGTACCTATTATGCCAATCGACCAATTTTGCTACCCCTCCCCCATGGGTCCCTACCCACACAATTCCCGAACTGTCCTCGTAGAGGGAATACGCAATATCATGGGGGATTCCATGCTGCATCGACGAAGTGTATTGTTGCACTTCACCCGTTTCTCTATCGAAGAGGATTAACCCGCCGCCCCAGGTACCGATCCAGAGCCGCCCTTTCCTATCCAGGAGAGATGAATACACCCGATCATCCGGAAGTTTGTAAACATCTGACTTAAGAGTTCTGGTATCCAGCCTGCAGAGCCCCCCTCCCCAGGTTCCCAGATAAAGAGTACCGGAACTCTCTGGATCCTCTACGATTGTCATAACTGAGGGGGAGCCCAGATTAATCCCCTTCTCCCCATTGTGGGGAATAGTTATAAACGCATCTCGAGTGGAATCATACTCGCTTAATCCTCCGTAGGTTCCGATCCAGAGTTTCCCATTCCTGTCTACCTCCAATACTCTTACCGTATTATGCGGGAGGGATAAAGGATCTCCGGGATTATTCCGATATACGGTGAAAGTCCCGGTAGCTTCATCCAGCCTGTTCAATCCATCCTGGGTACCTACCCAGAGGTACCCTTTCACATCCCGATGAATTGCAATCACTATGTTATTACTAAGGCTTCTAGGTTTTGACGAATCTGCTCTATAGGTGGTAAATAGGTTTTTAATAGGGTCAAAATGGGAAAGCCCCCCATATGTCCCGATCCAGAGACTGCCATCCTCATCCGTATAGATCGTTTGAATCTGATTATGAACAAGACTGTTGCTATTGAACGGATCATTCTCATATACCCGCATAGTTCGGCCATCGTACCGGTTTAATCCTCCCTGGGTAGCGAACCAGAGAAAACCTTGAGCATCCTGACAGATTCCCGATACGGATGAACTGGAGAGTCCGGCTGATGTGCTTAGAGTTTCAAATCGCAGAAGGTTCGTTCTTTTTTCTGCATACAGGCTGGTAATTCTGCAAAAGAAGCAAACTCCCCTATAAAAAGGATTAAAAGGGCATATCGTTTCATATTAGACCATTTTGTACCATATATTACAGATTTTTAACTGAACCTACAATATCTTAATTGTAGTAATCTATAGCAAAGGAGGCGTTAAAATGAAAGCCAGTGATGATCTAAGAAAAGAACACGAAGCGGTCCTATTTGCCTTAAAGATCCTGGAGAAAATGTCTCAAGTTCACAAGAGAACGGGCAGCCTGGATATCAAAGATGCAGCAGGAATGGTAGAATTTCTCCGGGTGTTTGCCGACAAGTGTCACCATGGAAAAGAGGAAGGTTTCTTGTTTCCCGCTTATGAAAGTCGGGGGGTTCCCCGGGAAAACGGTCCCATCGGTGCCATGTTGTATGAACATGAACTGGGGCGTTCGTACATCCAGGGGATGGACAAAGCCCTCCATCAATCTCCGGCAAATGCCGTAGAATTTTTTGGCCAGGCCCAAAAATACATCGATCTTTTAAAGGCTCATATAGAAAAGGAAAATAATGTTCTGTTTCCTCTCGGAGATAACTTTCTCTCTACGGAAGCGAATTCCACCCTCCTGGAACAGTTTGAACACCATGAAGAGGAAGTAATCGGCAAGGGAAAACATGAGGAGCTGCACGCTCAACTGGACAGGTGGGAAGAAAAGTACCTGGAGTAATTATTGATAGAACCGAACGCATCGGTGGGGATGGTTATTCCCCGCTGATTTCCTTCTCGAACCAGGAGTAGATCGCTTTGATCCGGTTATATAGAGATTCTTTCGATCTCTTTTCGAGCCCTAAAAATCGAATACTTTTTACCACGGCACAGCCGTAGAAGGAAATCCCATCCCTCATCGGTTGTATCAGCAAATGAGTCTGCATCTGTTCCGGATCCGCCATGGTAAGGATCCCGTACTTCATCGGGGTAAGATTCGTACTGGAAACGGAGAACTCTTCTTTTTCCCATCGATAGACCCACCGGGTAATGTTCTTTCCAAAGGTAAGATCTTCCTGGAACACGTACACGACACTTTCCTCTGGAATCGTCTCTACCAACGGATCAGGAATTCGTGTTTGATTGTCCGGGCCAGCTATAGCATACGACTCGGCAAACAGCGTGTGCATGCGACCCCGGGTTACCGAGTAGTACTGCAGTCCTTTCATGGTACTAACAGACCGGAGCACGTTGTAGATTTTTAGAAGAAACGGATCCGCATCCCCTCCCTCTCCGGGATAGATGCCGATTTCAGAGTACGGCAAAAAATGAATAGACTCGACTCCGATCACTGTCTCGATCTTTGTCATGTCCTCTGCTATGCGAAGGCTAAGACCGCTCTTCGGAAGCCATTTGGGAGGAACCGGCTCAAAGTAGTACCGGGTTATTTCTTTCTCGGTTGTCAATCTGGTCAACTCCTCCCCCGAAAGGCCAGGAAAGAGATCCTGGAGTGTTGTTGTACCGACAGAAGGTTCTCCAAAGAGGGTTGAAGTAAGCATTACCAGCCCTAAAACGAAATATTTATACATAGAATTCTCGATTACATTACAGTTATTACAGTGTAATTTCTAACCCTATTCGGAACAACCAGGTGTCCTCCGTTTCCGAACGATCCGTGTAAAACATTTCCTTATACCCTCCTCCCACGAGAACGTCGAGGGGAGAACCCGGAAGACCTATCCGCAAATCAACAGTAGAACCTAAAGACACCTGTTCATCCAGGGTGAAAGAATGATACACATTCTCAATGGTTATGTCCAGCTTGAGAAATATATGGGGGCGGGGATACCAGAGAAATCCTGCCACCCCAAAGAAAGTCTCTTCTAGAACTGTATCATCCTCTGATATTTGACGAGTCCATCCTCCCCGGAGGTTCGTAGAAAAGGGAAAGGCCGGGTACCAATCCAGGCTTATCCGTGGTTCGAGGGAGTATTCCTTAGAAGCGTCCGAATAGTGGGTAAAGGCTGATCTAAAGGAAATTTCACCTACCCAGCTGTCCAGGAGCAGAAGTTCCAGGCCCGGTTCGAGGCCACCTGTGACAGAATCGGTAGGACCCCGTATGGTTTCCAGAAACGGTTTCAAAAAGAGTGAGAATGTTTCCCTGCTATAGGATACAGTGGGTGCAACGTACCCTTGTACCTGACGGGAAGTATCAAAGGTACGTACCCCTCTTACACCGGTATCAAAACCGATAAACAGAGATTCGCCTCGAAGGCTTGCAGTGAAGAAACCGGAAATGTCGTACGGAGCCTTTTCCATCCCCGTGTCCCATCCTCCTTTAGCACTGAAATCTCCAAAGAGGCTGAAAGATTCCGTCGGAAAATGAGAAAGGGACACATGAACCCATCCCTGAGGAAGGAACACTTCCTCCCCGGTTTCTCTCTTCTCACAGGCTCCCTCTGTTCCTACCTTGATCTCTCCATAGGATAGAAGAGGAACCATCCCGCTCATTAGTACTATTAAAACAAACCAGAATGCTCGCAAGATCACTTTTTTATTCTCCTTGTAAGCTCCCGTTCCACCTGGAGAATACCTCCTCCCGAAGCTATCACATCCGACATTAACCGGAAAACCTCCTCCGGAGGAACTTTACCGGCTATTGCCCGTAAATAGAGAGAAACAAACGTTCCATACTGGGATTCCGTAATGGAACTTTTTGCTATTACAGGGAGGAAACGTTCGAGAGAATTCATTGGGATCGGAGCAATACGGTTCATCTCCATTAAAGGTAGAACCAGAGCAAGAGCTTTCTCGTAAGGGGGTACAAGGGTGAATAGTTGCTCCAGCCCCTCCATCGGGAAACCTTCCAGTAGAGCAATAGAACAGGTTTTTAAGATCTGGTTTTTCCGATCCTGATCAGGAATTTGCAGGGGTATTTTCTCCAGCATCCGATGGACAAGAGCTATCCTCTGCCGTTCTTCCTCCAGGGTTTTCAATAACCGGGAGGGGGGTACCCGCTTTGCCGAGCCTTCTTTGACTTTATCTAACAGGAGAATCAAGGGGAGGGATTCGTCCTGGGCGGTTTGGAAGATACGGAGAATTTCCGGGGCTGCCTCCTGGTACCGCTCCATCTGGGAGTCGATTTTCAGCCAGTTCTGGATCTCTTCGAGGGTTAGCTCCTGAGAAAACCCTCCTCCCGGCCTGAGAGCAGAGAGAATCCCCCAAAGAAGAATAAGGATTGAATTCCGCCTCACCTCACCCCCGTTCCTTTATCAGATCTTGTATTAGGCTTCTTTGTTTTTCTATTAGCTACCGGCCAATCTACTCTGCCCTTTCCCTGACCCTTGTTTCGAATATTTAATTCATCCCTTAAGGCCTGTAGAGCAGTGATTCTCTCTTCGGTGCTTTTCGCTTCTACTTTCCGGATTACCAGATGGGCAGCCTGTCTATATTGTTTTTCTATAGAGAGAGGGGAAATACCCCGGCGGAGGTCTGCATCCAGATATGCCGCAAAAGAAGCAACCCTCATCGCTGCCTCTTCTGGATTCCCTTCGAGACGAACCCTTATCAGAATTCTCCGGACTTTCTCCAGGGTAGCCTCGGGTATCCGCTCCTTTTTCGCCTGTTCCTCTAACGTTTCCTCGAACCTGAACCGCCATTCATCCGTTTCGTTTGTTTGGGCATTCAGTGTCGTAGAGAGAAGTAGAAAAAGGAATACCTCTATTCTCTTCCGAACGCTCTTTGTTACCATAATACAGTAACTCCTTTCTATAACGAGAGCAGGGAAGCCTCTCCGCCGAATCCGTCCTCTACCCGATAGGGCGATTGGGGATCCGGGATCCATTGTTCACCATCAATTACAAAGTTATACGTATATACCTTTCCCCGCTTTAATCTCACCTTTATTTCCCAGCGGTCCCCCTCTTTTCGTAAAGGATAGCGAGATTCTTTCCAATCGGTAAAATCTCCCACAAGGCTTACCGAATGGGCATCCACATGCTCCAGAACGAACCGGACCGTTACCTCATCCGATCCCCCAATACGGAGAACCCCCACAAGGACAAGGAACGATACCAGGGTAAAAACAGGGATAAATCGTCTAACGGCACGGTGCATCTTAACCCCTGAATCTGCTTGCAAAATAACCGGCCTGCCTTTCGGCAGTTTAAATGATTTCATAGGAACCGGTTGTTTTTCCCCTTCGAGCTCTTCAGCCTGGATTTGCGCCATCACTGCGGAGGCAATGTCCGGAACCGGGTGGAAAAATGTGACCGCACTCGATCCTTCTTCCCCTAGCAGGAGCGGAAGGAGAAGAGCGAACCGTCTCTGGCAACGGGTACATTGATCCATGTGCAATCGGAGATTTTCCCTCTCTTCTAAGGTAAGCTCATCTCCCTGTTCCCAACGAATCACCAGATCGTCTAATTCCTTACAGTCCATGTTCTTTTCCCTTCCAGGTAACTATACCACACGTATCCGGGTTCCGTTGCAAGAATCATCCCCCCTGATCCTCCAAAAAAATCCGCAGAAGCTTTCGGCTGCGAAACAGCCTGCTTTTTACCCCCTCTTCTCCTATCCCTAGAGCAGAGGCTATTTCCCCTACAGACAACCCTTCAAAATAGTACAACACCACCACACTCCGCAGGTTCTCCGGCAGAGACCGGACAGCTTGTCTGATTCGTTCCTCCTCTATCAAATCCAGCGCAGCCATTTCCGGGTTATCCAGCCTCGATTCATCCTCTCTCGAGAACATTTGCCGCATCCGCCTTGCTAAACTTTTTTCCTTCTTCCAGCGTGTCCTGAGGTGATTTACCGCTATGGAAAACAACCATGTTTTGAACCGTTTCTCCAGGCGGAAGGTTGTAAGGGATCGATATGATCTAAGGAATATCTCTTGAGCGGCATCCTCTGCTTCTTCCGGGTTTTTCAGTGAAGCCAGACAAAAATAGTACACACTCCGCTGATGCCGCTTTACCAGGATTTCGAAAGCTCTGGTATCACCGGTCAGCACACGGTGTACCAGACGTACATCCTCTTCATCCTCCCATGGATCAATCACGAAAAAAAACTATATCCCTCAGAACTATAAAAAACAACAAATCCATCGGAAACAATCCTGCAAAAAGGCATCTTAAGCGTTTTCAAAAATCCACCTTGCTAACCTGGCGAAATTCGTAACTCCATATATAATAGGGATTTTTGAAAATCGCCTGGATGAAAAACACTAGTTTTGAAAGAGGCTCATCTGTTTCTATTCGTAAGAATACTCAATATGTTATACTATTAAGTAGTGTGGAGGATGATGAGTTTATACGATTTATGGGTAATATAACTTATGGGTAATATAACCAAGGGGAAAAAGCAGCTCCCTCTCGTATCGGATGTGAAAAATCTAAAGGAAATCCTTGAAACAGTTCCCACAGGGGTTGCCCTTATCAATAATAACCAGCACCTGATTTATGCAAATTCCGTTGCTCTCGAGATGTTCGAGGGGTATCCAGAAACAGAAGACCCGATCCGCTTCGGAGATTTTGTCCGTTGTATCAACCGAAACAAGGATCCCCGCGGGTGCGGATACTCTGATACCTGTTCAGGATGTTCGTTTTTCCGGGCTGTACGAGAAAGGCTCTCCTCTGTGGACAGCTCCTGCGTAGAAGAAGGAGAAGCCTACATCGCACGGGAACATCCCTTACGGCCTTTATGGGCCCGGTACAAAGCGAAAACTCTTAAATTAGAGATGGAAACGTACGCCCTT
>JAGODW010000072.1 GCA_017998025.1 Spirochaetales bacterium | reverse complement strand
TTCTACAAAATACGGAGGAAACCGGATATGACGATCGGCAAAGCCGCAGATCTGAATCCGGCCCCGATAGATTAACGCATCAAGGCTAAACTCAGGCCCTTCGATGAACTCTTCTACAATCACCGTGCGAGTCCGGGAGTATCGTATCGAATCGTGGATCCTTTCATATAGATCCTCAGCAGAATCTACCCGAACCACTCCTCGGGCACCCATGTTATCCACTGGTTTGACAATTAGAGGAAACGAAAGATTCAGATGCTCTATCTCTTGTAATCGGTTCTCACCCAGTTCGACGAACCGGGGGGAGGGAACCCCGGCTGCAGCAAACCGTCTCCGCATCCGAGCCTTATTTGAAGCATCGAGGGCAGTCTGATAAGATATCCCAGGAAGGTTTAACTGTTCTGCAAGGTATGCAACAGAGGCAGAAAAATCGGTCCCTGCGGTAAAAACGCCGTCCAGCCCATACTGCTGCTTCCAGTTACGGGCACAGGCAACGAGTCCTTCCAGATCCTTTAGATCTACCCGTTCAAAAACATCTGCCTCCCGCCTTCCGACCGCGTCCGGGTCCCCATCAACCACCAGGGCTCTGCACCCCAGGGACCGGGCTGTTCGGATTGCAGGAATCTGCATGATACCGGCACCTAAAATGAGAATCGATTTTTTGCGCATAAACTTCGAATGTATCCCCCCATTTACCTAGAGACTCTAAAAACGTGCATCCGTGGATTCCCAGGAGCCTCTGTATCCAGCATGGGAACCGTTCCGGATGTGAATTCGGTATGCGGATCTTCCTTACCTGGAACCCGTATCGTGTAAGAACCTTCCGCGTCAACCCGGGGTTCCAGAGAGTCAGATGATCCTTTGGGCTGGATTGGTAAAACCGGTCAGGGAAAAATCGGCCGGTCACTCCCTTTGCATTCGGTGTAGAAAATAAGAGCCATCCCCCCGGTTTCAATACCGTGTACAGTTTCTTAAGCAAATCATCTACAAACGGAATATGTTCGATTACGTACCAGAGAGTAATGACATCGAACCCATTGATGCCAAAAGCTTCTTCGGGATCCAGCTGAAGGATGTCTCCCTTCAAAGCAGGAATCTGTAGTTCCTCCTGCACATACTGAATTGCTTCTTTACAGAGATCGATCCCAAACGGTTTCATCTTTTCTTCCCGGGCTGCCTGGAGGAATGGTCCATAGGCACAACCTATATCCAGGATCGTTTTCCCTTCCAGGGTTTCTGAAAGTTCTCTCAAAACCTTGAGTCGCTGGGCTCCTTGGAGTTGAATGGCAGGAAAATCTTCCAGGTACGATTTTCCATACTGGGCACGATACTCGTCAAAAAAGTAAGCCTTCGTATAGCCGATGTCATTTCGGTTAAAAAACACCCGGTACTCCATTCCGCAGGTTCTGCATCGAAAAAAAGTGCAGTCAGGAAATCGATACGTTGCCTTATTTTCATAGGTAGCACAGACCGGACAGCAAGAACGAATATCAGGAATAAGAGATGCAAGGAAATCCGCAAACGATCGAGAAGATGCATTTGATCCATCGCTTGAGTGACTCCAGGAAGGGATTGCCCGGCCTGGTTCTTCTAGAAAATACTTCAGTGCCTTTCGGGATACGCTCCGTACGCCCACAGAAAAAAAACCGGCTTCTTTTCCCAGCTTTGCATGGTAAGAACCAGGGTTTAACAGGACAGGAATCGTTCCCTGATCCAGAGCTTCGTAGGGAGTAAGTCCAAAGGAAGTAAATACCCAGGCATACCGACCCAATAGTTCCCATGCATTCCTCACTCCCCGAAAGACAGTACCGCAGGGATCGGTAAAATCTTTCTTGTTTGCTGGGCCCAGGAGCACATCTATCTCCCCGGGAGAGATCCCCCCCTCTTCTACAAGGGCTCGGTACATTTTCTGTGTGAGCCCGGCTGGATCTTCACCGCCAAAAGATATAAGAACTTTACCCCGCGAAATCTCCTGCACTACTTCATCTAATGCTGGGGGATTGTTCGAGCCCAGAATAAACTTTGGATCTGAAAAGTTGGGGGGAAAATTCTTTTTAAGCCGGGGGAAACTGTCCACAAGGTAGGTACAGAAAGGTCTAGCTTCCCCCCCTTCATCCCATCCAAGGGTGGCAGCTCCGTTAGATACGCTGGATAGAGTATAAAACTCGGAAAGGGTGGTCGAACGACGATCAAAAACGACCCAGGTCCATTTCTGGGTCAGAGGATCTTTTACCAGAAAATCGTCCCAGGGGAAGGAAGGGAAGAACCCTCTAATTTCCTCCCTAGACCATACGGATTCCCCATGCCCCGGTTCGATATAGAGTCCTGCTTTCCCCTTACAGTCCTCTGCCAACCGCATACAGCGCACCAGATGTCCCAGTCCTCCTTGTTTCCGTACCGAAGGAATCAGAAGTAAAGAGTTTGTCATACCTCTTCCTTCTGTTCTTGAAGAAGTCTCATCAGCACATCCAATGGAGGGGGTATGTTTCCGGGAATCCTTCTGAAGAGGGATAGAATGTGTTCGTAATCCTCCCGGGTATCCACGGTAACCCTTGCCCGCCCCCGGAACCGGGGAGAGACAAGGGGTTGATGAAGGTAGAACAATTCGGGATGCCGATACAGATAGGGCGTAACATGCTCATGGTCGTACGGATCTTCCGATACCCCTTGAGCCTTGAGCAATGCTTCCGCTTGAACCACCTCAACTCCAAAACCGATAGGCATTCCCTGATACGCGCTATAGTCTGCTTCCAGTTCGAGATGTTCGCAGAGAATCTGATTTGCCAGTTCCCAGGACACCAGGGGATTATCTCCTGTTGCCCGAACAACTGTTGTCGGCCGATACTTTTCGACCGCCTGACAAAATCTACTCAGCACATCCAGCTTGGGGCCTTCAAATGTCTGAAACCCTGCCTCCTCAGCCAGCGATTCCAGGTGTTCCTTCCCTTCTCGGTCGGTAACCAGTACGTACAGATCTGCAGATATGTTCCGTAACGCATCCATCACTACACGGACCATTGGCTTTCCCAGGATCGGAAGCAGTGCCTTTCCAGGAAGGCGGGTAGAATCCAGCCGTACTTGAAGGAATACTGCAATCATGCTTCCGGGTCCTCCCATAGCTCTGTTACAGTCTGGCTATCCATTTTAAACCGATACGCATTGATTTCTACCCAACGCTTTGCCGCTCGAAACTCTCTATAGGCAGATAAAATCCCCGCTCCTGAATGAAAATAAAACGGGAAAAATTTACGGGCAGGAAGTTCACATCGATCTCCGGTAAATACTAAAGCCAGATTCTTTAAAAAAAATATTCGGTAGCTCTCGTCCGGGGTAGTATCTTCAACAGCATCGCTTTCATAATAGAGTCCGTTTAATCTTTTTCTACAAATAATTTTCTCTCCCCATAAAAAAGCCCGAAAACCGAAATCCAACTTTTGCCAGTACGGATTCGGGAGATGGTAGTCGTACCCACCGAGCCGTACAAACGTTTCTTTATGGTAAAGGCCGCAGTAATCAAACGGGAATAAGTCCAGGGCTTCCTCTTTCTGGGGCACAATGGAAAGTACTTTCAATTTGTTTTTATGATAGGCAGGCACATGAAGAACCGGTAACGGGATATGTTTTTCCGAAAAGATCCAGGGGGCAATGCAGAGAACGGGTGGCTCATTCCGCATCGATTGAAAACTGAGAGAAAGGGCGTCCGAGTCGATCCGATAATCACTCCATAGCACAGCGCACCAGGAATGGGTTGCTTCCTGTACCCCCACATTGATCTGTTCCCCAATGTTAAGGGGATGATGAAAAAGAACAAACCGGACCCCGGGAAATCGGGCTACCAGATGCTCTAATTGATAGGTGTCTCCAGAACTTTCTAGCGAAATGATCTCATCTATTCCAGACGCATCTACCCTTTCCAGAAGAGAAGCCCTGTCTACGATTCCTCCCCGATGGATAAGAAGAAGAGTGATTCCTCGTTCTTTTTTTCTAGGGCCTCCACTTCCCCCTACCACGGTATAGGAAGGGAGAGGAGGGCTAAAAGTTGTAGGTATAGTATTCATCACACTTTTCACACAGAGGACGATATTTCCCTTCAATGTGTTCTCGATACACTGCATCCATCCGTTTCCAGATAGTTTCTATCCCTTCCTGGAATAGATTCCCCCCTATAAAAGTTTTCTTTATGTCTTCGCGACAGAGGGGGACAGAACCATCCAGAAGTACATACAGATCCCGTTTTAAATGCCAGCAGGGAAACCGATGGAGGGGAGAGATATCGGTAACCTTTCGCTGGGGGAGAAGGCCAGAAAAGTAATCGTACTTCTGGATAATAAGATTCGGGGTACGCTCCTTCCATTTTCGATAGAATTGTTCCAGTCCTTCCTCTGTTTCTTCCATCCGGAGAGCCTGAAGGTAGGTTGTTTTGGGGAATAGCCGAAGAAGAGTTTCTGCAGTTTGCCGGGACTCCTCAAACCCCTTCCCCCGTAATCTTTCGTAAACGTCCTGTTGGTTTGTTAGAAGATCTACGATCCAGGAAAGTCGATCTCCGAGAATCTGTTTACAGTTCTCAAGCACATCCTGGTTCCAGCCGACTCCCGAAGTTTCCACCACAAACTTTACAGAAGGATAGGTTGAGAGAATCCGGCACAGAGCGGGAAAATCAGGATAATAGGAGGGTTCTCCCCAGAGGGAAACTCCCACTGTTAGGTCCTCACAAAATCGTACCCCCTCTTCAATAAGATGAGAAAAAGACTCCAGAGCCATGAACCCTTCCCTGTGCACTGCGCCCTCTCCGTATACAGGATAGGGACAGAATGAACACTCCTGGGGGCATTTCTCAGTAATCTGTATCGAAAGGTATGCAGGAAGGGTGCGAAGAATCTCTGGCTTCGATTGGAGGATAGAAAGAACATCTTCTGCTTTCCTCGGATGTTCCTGATTCAAAGCGGTACAGAGGAGACGGTTCCGCCGGGTATCGGTTGTTAAAGAAACACGTAAATACCTGAGGTCTAGGGGAGAAAGCTCTGTTTCCAGGTCAAACGCATTGATATCCTTACTAATTAAGGTAAAAAAACTATCCCTCTCTATCGGCTGTTGGGGATCCTCGAGTAAATGCTCTAAAGCCTCAAGTATCTGCACCTGGACAATCTCCGGAGCAAGTCCGTAGGGATACCCGTCTGCAAACGTATACTCGGCAAAGTACCGTTTGTGATTTTCCAGCATGATTTTTGCCAGGGAAGGATCTAGAAACGGACAATCTCCAAAAACATAGATCAATCCGTCATACCCCTTCGACTCTTCACGCAATACCTCTAAAAAGGATCCGAGGGTCCAGGACGAACGACTAAGGGTCTTAATCCCGTAAAACTCTTTACCGGGCTCTGCAAGAATCCGAATGGATTCTTTAGGTACAAGGTGGAGTGCAAAGTCCAACACCCTGTCAAAAACTGTATCTTCTCCCAGCCGGTAATTTAACACTTCCTCCCCTGAAACAGGAGGAATGCAGTTGATAATAAGGAGAGGGTTCATAATTGTTTTCATTATCGACAGATTCAATAGGCCTGTAAACCTTCTAAATCAAAGATCCATAAGCTTTGTCTCAGCAACTTGATACATGCAGGGAAACAAGATATGTTTCCCTGGATGATCACTGAATCCCAGCGGATCTACAAGGTTTCTGAAATTACCCTACAGATTAAGGAACTGTTAGAGTCCTCGTTCCCCTACCTGCGGATCGAGGGAGAGATTTCAAATTTCAGGCCCTCCAGTACCGGCCATTATTATTTTACTCTGAAAGATAAGGATGCGGTTCTTTCTGCGGTAATGTTCCGAAATAAACTGCAGAAACTCAATTTTCTTCCCCAGGACGGGATGAAAGTGATAGCCGGTGGAGAGATTTCTGTGTACCCCCAACGGGGATCTTACCAGCTGATCTGTGAAACTCTTGAGCGCTCAGGGGAAGGGGACATCCTCGCTATGCTGGAGGAGAGGAAAAAACGATTAGCTGCAGAAGGATTGTTCGATGCATCCCGGAAAAAACCCCTTCCCCTCTTCCCTCGAAGGGTGGCGGTGGTAACCTCCCCAACCGGAGCTGCTATTCGCGATATACTTCAGGTTCTCCGCCGGAGGAATGCAGGTATCGATATTGTTATTTTACCTACCCCGGTGCAGGGGGAAGAGGCAGACACGTATATTGCTGCTCAGATCCAGCGGGCGAATCGGTACAATCTGGGAGATGTAATCATCGTAGGACGAGGGGGGGGGAGTCTGGAAGACCTCTTACCTTTTTCCAGTGAAGCTGTGGTACGAGCCATTGCGGAATCAAAAATTCCCGTTATTTCTGCGGTAGGGCACGAGATCGATACTTCCCTATCCGATTTTGCCGCAGATATCCGGGCACCCACTCCTTCTGCTGCAGCGGAGATTGTTTCCAGGGGAAGAGAGGAATTACTCCACAGGGTGGTTTCTCTCAAAGAAGCTCTTCTAGGAGAGATGAAACACCGCATAGAAAAAATCCATATGGTGTTACAACAGTTCACTCCGGAAACTCTCGAGAGAAACATCAAGAACCTGCTCCAGCCCTATTACTTTCGGTTAGACGATGCGAAAGAATGGGTCCTGTTAGGATTTCGAAGGATGATCGATGAAGCCCGTCATCGATTTGAACTTTCCCTCTCTCAGGTACAAGCCCACTCTCCTCTAGAAACCCTGAAAAAGGGATATTCTATTGTACGAGAAAAAGTATCCGGCCGGATTGTTGCTTCAGCCGAAACCTGCAAGCCGGGAGAAGACGTATCGATTCAATTTTATGAAGGAGCTGCAGATGCCACCATCGAAAAAATCTTCCCAGCCCAAAAGCTTTGAAGAAAGATTAAATCGCCTGGAAGAGATAAGCACTCTCATGAAAGAGGGGAAATGCTCCCTGGAAGAAGCAGCCGTCCTGTTCGAGGAGGGGATCCGATTAGCCCGTAGCCTGGAAAAAGATTTAAACAGGATTGAACGAAAAATAGAGATTCTTGTAAATACCCCTGAAACGCCTGAAGAATCTCCGGAATTAGAATTGTTCCCCGAACTAAATGGAGAAGAAGAATCCAAGG
>JAGODW010000071.1 GCA_017998025.1 Spirochaetales bacterium | reverse complement strand
GTGGGAACTTGCTTCCCCTGAACAGTGATCTCTCCTGACTTCAGTTCTGCATAGCTAACCCTCCCCAAAGTTTTCCCCGTTCGTTGGGGATAATCCTCCGAATAATCTATAATAGGGGCAAATATTTCGCTGTCGCGAACCGTAGTCCGCTTTAAAATATGAGGATTCAGAATGGGGATGGGAACACCTACCCCCAGCGCAAGGGAAACGCCGTAGCCTACGAGACTTACGCCCCGTACCCATTGGCTTTTCATTTTTTTCATATCTGCTGTGAGGGCAAGGGTACCGGCGCCTTCCATCGGTACATCGTTTGGGCCTCGTTCGCAGAGCGAAGTGAACTGGGTGCCCTCTGCATACACGTGCCCCCGGGCTCCGGCGAGCCATACGGCTGTACCTATCCCGATCGTTTCGTAGTAAGGATCGTTCAATAAGGGAGAAAGCTGTCCGGCAGAACTGTACGAAGCATTTTTCAGGCCGGGCTTCAGCATGCCCATATAAGTATAGATAGGGCGTTCTCCTGCGTTGACGGCTACGTTATAGTTCTGATAGCAGTTTCTAGGGTTTACCATAATAGCCTGATTTAAATCATGGATGGTAAGGTACGTTCGCAATTCTCTTCGGGGGTAATCGTCCGTTCCATAGGAAAGGGCAAAAAGCTGAACTTGTTCTCCTGCTACCAGTTTTTCTATTACATGGCCGCCTCCAAACTTGAAGGTGCCCGGGTAATCCATATTCGCAGGGTCATTGTGCCTTAGCTGGGTAGCCCCTAAGTAGGCATCCACTGCAGCAATCCCTGAATAGAGAAGCACATCATCCAGCCATGCTTCGGTGATACGGATCCGGGGCGTAGAATGCCCGAAGTTCAAGAAGCAGCCGGAAGAACACATAGGACCGAACGTAGCAGTGGTTACTACGTCCACCTCATCTGCAGCCTGCTCCAGTCCTTTTTTCTCTACGTATTGAATAATCTCTTCTGCGGTGAGCACTACCGCCTTTTTAGCTTCGATTTTACGGTTAATCTCTTCGTAGGTCTTCATGGAAAGCAAATATAGCATATTTTATGTATTTACATAATACTCTACCTCGTGGCATAGTTTTAAAAGGTGATAAATCAAACGGAATCTGTAAAAGAACGAAAAGGAACAAGGCAGAACCTTTCCATCGGGAAAGCCCTTCATGTGATTGAAATTATGGCAGCGCAGGGAGGGCCGATGAAACTTCAGGATATTGCTACAGCAGCAGGGATGCCTGCCAGTACTACCCTGCGGTTTTTAACTACATTGAAAGAGCAGGGATATGTGAATCAGGTTCCTGAAACTGCGCAATATTTTCTGACGATGAAATTTTGCCGAATCGGAGATCAGATCAGCCGACAGATTCGGATTCGGGATGTGATTCATCCGTACCTACGGGAATTATCCCGGGAGTTTGGCGAATCGGTTTCCCTTGCCATTGAGCAGAACTTTAATGTGGTCTATATCGATGTAGTGGATGGACCGGACCACATGCTGCAGACCCTGCAGAGGATCGGAAAGGTCGCCCCTCTCCACGGGACAGGGGTAGGAAAGTGTTTATTGTCGGGATTCGACTCCGTTCGTCTGGAGGAGATGATCCGAAAGCAGGGGTTGCCTCCGCTAACCTCCAATACCCTTCGTACAAGGGAATCGCTTTTAGAAGAATTGGAAAAGGTCCGCCATCAGGGATGGGCAATGGACAATGAGGAATGCGAAATCGGTGCCCGATGTATTGCCGCTCCGATTCGGGATTATTCAGGGAAAATTATAGCGGCTCTCAGTACTTCAGGTCCTGTTTTCCGCATGACAGAAGAAAAAATGGAACAGATTAAACGAAAACTTACCCAGGCGGTGAAGGAAATTTCTTATCTTCTTGGGTACGAGGAAGGGAAACCATGAGTTCTGAGCATATCAACCCGATTCTTTCCCAGACGGATGAATTGATCCGCCTTTCTTTTTTTGCAGAGATGGGGAAGTCAATCGCTTCTGCTGCTACCCTCCATGAGACACTGCAGGCAGTGATGAAACAAATCGGGGATATTTTTGCTCCGCTCAATTGGTCTCTCCTGCTGAGGGATTTTAAAACAGGGGATCTTCGTTTCGCTGTTGCAGTAGGAAGCGGGCGGGATCAGCTGGAAGGAAAGGTGCTGCCCCGGGGCAAGGGAATCGCAGGGTGGATAGCAGAGAATAAACAGTCGGTAATTATCGAAGATGTTCGTAAGGATAGCAGGTTTTCTAATGAAATGGATGGGCTTACCGGTTTTGTTACCAAATCGATTATAGGAGTACCCCTGGTTTCACGGGGCAAGGTGTTCGGCGTGATAGAACTGATCAATAAACTCAACGGAGAACCCTTTACTCCGCTGGACCTGAAAATTCTCACTACCCTGGCGGATTTTACCGCAATCGCTATTGAAAAAGCTTACTACCTCTCTTCTTTAAAGCGCCTCGCTTCTACGGATGAATTGACAGGGCTGCCTAACCGGAGAAGTTTTCTAAAAATCCTGGAAAGGGAAAACCAGCGATGTAGGCGGTACCATACCGTCTATACGGTTCTTCTCTTAGATATTGATGACTTTAAAAAGATCAACGATATGTACGGGCATAGCGTGGGAGATGCTGTTCTGCGGAAGATGGCACAGATTTTACAGGAACAGATCCGGGCCGTGGACGTTCCCTGCCGCTACGGAGGGGATGAGTTTTTAGTGCTCATGCCGAACACAAATTTGGCGGCAGGGGAGGAGGTGAAAAAAAGGATCCCCCAGGCTCTGGCCAGTCTTTCAGAACCGGGGATACCCCCTTTTACCGTAAGCATAGGGATCTGTGAGGGGAATGAAACGAATTTCAACGAAATATTAAAGAGACTGGATATAGATATGTACCGGGAAAAGATAACAAAACCCGATCCAATCTACACCAATCTTACGGAAAACCTCCAGACCCTCATTGATGAAGAGTAGCCCCCCGTTCCCTGTTTTAATTACACGAACTCTTTAATAGAGTCTATCGAGATTCCCATCGAGCAATCAGCGCAATCCTCTACAAAGACTTCAATCACCGAGGGCCCCGGATGGTTACTAGCCCGTTCCAGGGCTGGTTTAATCTCGTCTGGCCGGGTTACCCTCTCTGCCTTGCAGCCAAATCCTTCGGAAACCTTGATATAGTCGATGAATTCCTTATTTTCTTTCATCTCTATAGCATATTCAAAACCATAGGTGTACTTCTGATTCTGACGGATCAGGCTCAAGTTTGCATTATTTAGTACAAGAACTGTAACGGGGATGTGGTATTTTGCCGCCACTGCAAGCTCCTCCACCAGAAAGGTGAATCCGAAATCTCCCATAACAGCTACAACCCGTTTTTTCCCTGTAGATAGGGATGCCCCAATAGCCGCAGGAATATCAAAGCCTAAGGTTCCAGCCCCTCCGGTAGGAAGATAATGACGGGGTTTATTGATTTCCTGAAGCTGGCCGCTCCAGATTTGATTCAGCCCGCAGCCTGTGGTAAAGAGGGTTTCATCATCATAGAACTCATTTATTTCTTTGTAAACTCTCTGAGGTTTTATCGGAACTTGATCGTAGTCAGTCTTCCGTTTTAATTGTTCTCTTAGTTCCGGGAGCCGTCTTACCCGTTCAGAAGGCTTTCGGTGGGGGCCCCGTTTTTTTGCTTCCTCTAATAGAGCTTGTAAGGCTAACTTTGCATCTGAAACGATCCCTAATTCTGGAGGAAAGATTCTTCCGATCTGTGAAGATTCGATATCGATATGGATGAATTTCCGATTTCCCTTGTATACATCGATTTTACCTGTATGTCTATCGGTAAACCGGCAACCGATCCCCAGCACTACATCCGATTCCAGCAGATACCGGTTTCCAAGGGGCATCCCCACCTGGATACCGGCATGCCCTGCGCAGAGGGGATGCCGTGCCGGGATTCCCCCTTTGGCCATGTACGTCATGATTACCGGGATCTGCATATACTCGGCAAACTCAACACATTCCTTC
Organism: Spirochaetales bacterium; assembly: GCA_017998025.1. Classification (GTDB taxonomy): domain Bacteria; phylum Spirochaetota; class Spirochaetia; order DTKZ01; family DTKZ01; genus DTKZ01. Next base: position 3,106 of record JAGODW010000071.1, on the reverse strand, counting down.
GAGGCATCGGCCAGGATTACTCCTCCCCCCATGATGATAATGGGATTCCTGGCGGAATCCAGAAGATCCATAGCCTGCTTTATTTTTTTCGGATCCGGGGCAGGCTTTTCTACGGGGAGGGAGGTATACGTTTTAAGATCAAAGGAGATATCCGCTTGCTGTACATCCAGTGGAAAATCGATCAGTACAGGCCCGGGACGGCCGGCTTTAGCCGTATGGAAAGCCTTTTGAAGCACAGCAGGAAGATCCTCCGCTTTCGTAACGCACCAGGTTGCCTTGGAAATAGGTTTTGCTATAGCTGCTATATCAACACACTGAAATGCATCTTTCCCCAGAAGGGAAGTCACGTTCTGACCTGTAATAGCCACAAGAGGGATGCTGTCGATCCAGGCTGTGTAAAGCCCGGTTACAAAGTTTGTAGCACCAGGGCCTGAGGTGCAGATAGCGGCAGCCATTCTTCCGCTGGCCCGGAAGTATGCATCCGCTGCATGAACGGCGGCTTCTTCATGCCGCATCGTATAATGTTTGATCTGGTTCGATTCTTTTAAATATTTATACACTGGATTGATCCCGGATCCGGGTATACCAAAGGCATCGGTAATTCCTTCTGCCTCTAAGATTCGTACCAATACTTCTGCTCCTTGCATAAAGCCTCCTATAATTCCAATAGTTAAAATTAATTCACTAATAATTAAAATATAATAGCACTATTATTGTGTTCCCGTCAACTTGCATCAATGATCCCCACGATGTAAAATATGCACCATGACTACCCATCCATATGACTTTACGGTTCCTGTTCTGGGTGAATGCAAAATACCCTCTCCAATACATCTTTCCACCATACAGGGGGATAAGATCGCAAACTATGTAGGCGATGAAGAGTGCATTATTGCAGACATAGATGTGAATCCTTCTATGTCCAGCTTAAAGATCGATCAGAAAAAAATACTACAGAAAGCAGGGCCACGGCAGAAGATATATTTTAATCCAGGCCATGTTCATGCAGGAATCGTGACCTGCGGAGGGTTGTGCCCGGGGCTGAATGATGTGATCCGCTCGATCGTTCGATGCCTCTGGCATAGCTATGGAGTACGGCGCATCTCAGGAATTCAGTTCGGTTACAAGGGCTTGCTTCCCGAATATCAGATCCCCACAATCGATCTGGATATCGATGTAGTGGATGACATACACCGAATGGGAGGATCGGTACTCGGTTCCTCCCGTGGAGGGGGAGAGCGCACAGAAGAGATTGTAGATTCTCTGGAACGGTTGAATTTAAATATGCTGTTTACCATTGGAGGGGACGGTACACAGAAGGGTGCGATAAAGATAGCCGATGAGATCAATCGAAGGGGATTAAAAATCGCAGTGGTGGGGATCCCCAAGACGATTGATAACGATCTTGCTTTTATACAGAAATCTTTTGGGTTTGAAACTGCGGTGAGTTACGCTTCCAGGGCTGTGTATGCTGCCCATACAGAAGCTCATTCGGCTCTTAATGGGATCGGCCTTGTGAAGCTGATGGGACGGGAGAGCGGGTTCATAGCGGCTTACACGGCACTTGCCTGTCATGAGGCCAATTTTGTGCTGATTCCTGAAGTTCCCTTTGATCTTGAGGGGCCAAACGGATTATTGGAACACCTGAAGAAACGGCTCCAGAAACGAAATCATGCTGTAATCATTGTAGCCGAAGGGACAGGTCAGGATATGGTGGGCATTGAAGAGGGGACAGACGCCTCGGGGAACAGAAAATTAAAGGACATTGGTGTATTTCTTCGGGATAAGATTTCCGCCTATTTTACAGAGGAGAAGATGGAGGTAAACCTGAAGTACATTGATCCGGGATACATTATCCGCAGTGCGCCAGCCGATCCAGAAGACTCTGCGTACTGTTCCCGATTGGGCAGCAATGCAGTTCATGCTGCTATGGCAGGAAAAACAAAAATTCTTATCAGTCAGGTGAATAATACGTTTGTTCATCTCCCCATCGAAGTAGCGGTATCTACGCGGAACAGGATAGACCCTGAGTCCAGCCTCTGGCGGGATGTGCTGGAAGCGACAAATCAACCGGTTATTATGAAAAATGGCATTCATCTGGGAGCATAACATACGGATAGGAGGGGCCCATGCAACGGATGGAGCTGATCCTTACAGCGGATGATAGTATCCGATTGGTGGGCTGGCGATGGCTTCCCGATCGAAGACCTCCTCGAGCTTCTGTACTGATCCTTCATGGGATGGCAGAACATATTCAGCGGTACGAAGAGTTTTCCGCTTTTCTCTGCGATAAAGGGTACGCGGTATATGGTTTTGATCTTCGGGGACATGGGAAAACAGGGGATCTATCTGCAGCTTCTGGAATCCTGGCTCCCCTGGATGGATGGAATCGGGTGCTGGCCGACATTGATCTATGGGTGGAAAAGATCCGTAGTGAACAGCCGGAGAGCCCTGTCGTTCTATTTGGGCATTCAATGGGTTCTCTATTATCAAAATGCTATGCAGCTCGGTATGGATACAAACTAAGAGGCATGATCCTTTCCGGGCCTGTGTCCCGTCCTGGCTTACCGGGTACGATTGTTTCATGGATTACCTCCATAAGTGTAATGATAAATGGCCGAATTGCTCCGGGAAAACTGGTGAATCAGCTGATTTTTAGGAAGTATGCGCGGAGTGTGAAGGATCGAAGGACAGATTATGATTGGCTTTCCCGGGACACCCAGCAGGTCGATGTGTATTTACGGGATCCGCATTGCGGACAGGTACTGTCCATCGGGTTTTATCAAGACCTGTTTAAAGGATTACGAGATGCCTATAAACAAACTACCTATAAAAACACCCCGAACAATCTCCCTATCTATATCTTTGCCGGGAGTAGAGATCCGGTAGGCGGGTTGTCCCGGGGTGTTACTGCCCTATACAAAGAGTACCGGAAGGCAGGGGTTGGCAACATCACTCTAAAATTCTACTCGGGTGCCCGGCATGAATTGCTCAATGAAACAAACCGGGACGAAGTATACAAGGATATTCTTGCCTGGTTGAACGGAAAGTTTCCCCTCCCTCCCGATGCAAACGGATAAGAAAAAGAAATAAAATTTTCAGGAAA
>JAGODW010000070.1 GCA_017998025.1 Spirochaetales bacterium | reverse complement strand
AATTCGGGAAATAAGCTGCATCAGCTCATCGTCTTTGATTCGCCCTCCGGAAGATGTGTTTATGGGATCGTACAGAAAAATATACTCCCCGGAAACTTCGATGCTCGAGAGCTGTAAGCCGTGGCCGGAGAAGTAAAAAACAAAGAGGGAGTCTTTCCCGGCTCTCTGAGAAAGTTCTTCAAAATCTGCCTGCAATTGGGCTTTGGTGGCATCGGAATCGATCCGGATCTTTACGTGGTCCTCCGGGTACCCCCTGGAACAGAGCAACGCCCCTATATCCTGAGCATCATCATCGCTAAACTGAAGACGGTTTACTTCCTCCACATAGTTTGCGACTCCGTAGACCAGGGCGAATCGTTCTCCCAGGTCTACCTCGGGGGAACAACCGCTAAAAAGGAGGAGAGGTAGGCAAATTACAAGGAAGAATCTACTGCCTCGAAACAGCATCCGGAAAAGTCCGATTCTGCGAGTGTGGCCGATCATAACCCGGTTCTCCGTGTCCAGGTATAGAGAATCCCTATTCCGATCCCCATGGAAAATGAAGCTTCCAGATCCTTCCGGAAGTACCATTCTGCGGGTAAGGTATAACGGATCCGTACGTACGGTGAAAGGACGTATACATCCAGGTAGAGGGAAATAAGGGCAGAGGGGTAGAAGATGACCTGGTCTGTTTCTTTGTAGCGGGAAAAGAAACCGCCAGCTCCTATCCCCCATCCGGCTTGTACGAAACCAGGTTCCCGCTGCCGCTCTTCATGTATCTGCAGTGGAAACTCCACCTGTAGCCGGCCATGAGTTCCCTCCAATCCCCGGTACCCCCATCCTCCTGCAAGATTAGAGGGTTCGATTCCATGCCAGCCCAGAAGCGCGGATAGTGATACACGGGAAAACTCCATCAGCGTGGCAAGCTCCAGCGCATTGCCCCCTTGTGATTTCAAGGAAAACCCTTCCATCCGGGAAACCAAAAAAGAGCCGCGACTGGAAAGGCCGGTAGAGATATCAAGGGAAGATACTGGAGTTGCCGATACTAATATGACAAATACCGCAAAAGATGGTATAGTTTTCATGAGGTTCTATAGTAATTTGCCCTTAAACGGTTAAAAATTCAAGGTGATTCGATAGATATGGAAACCAAGCAGTGTGAATCAGGGGGGAAGCGGAAGAATCCAACAGCGGTAGGGGTATGCCTCTGTATTATTTATTCCCTCGCCTTTTTATCCTGCAGTAAGAAGACTCCCCCCCTGAAGGTGGAACTTCCCCCTACCCCTGTTTTGACGGTACAGTCCAACTGGGGAGTTGTTACATCTCCTTACCTGAGGGTCCGTAAGAAACCTGCTTCGGATGGAGAGGTGGTTGCCCATCTAAGGAATGCTTCAGTAACTGAAGTGTTATCCCGAACCCCCTACCAGGAGACGGTGGAGGGTAAGACCGATTATTGGTACGAGATCGCTGTAGAAGGATTACGGGGATGGGTGTTTGGGAGCTATCTGAAATTCTTCGACTCTAAAGCTGAAGCAGAGAAGGCCGCAGGTATTTCCCAGAATGGTTGAGAGTGTCTATGTAAGGATCCTGCTCCCCCCCCTGCTGGGAGCCATCATCGGGTATGTTACAAATGCTCTGGCCATCCGGATGCTGTTTCGACCGTTACGGGAATACAGGATTGGGCCGTTTCGGGTACCCTTTACCCCGGGGATCATCCCCCGTCAACGGCATAGGCTTGCAGCAAGTATTGCCCGGATGGTGTCCCGGGAGCTTTTAACCGAAGATACGCTGTACAAACGGCTTGAGGAACCCCTGTTTCGCCAACGGGTATTTGAAAAACTGTCCGATTTTTCAGATTACCTGCTTTCTACTCCCCTGAATCGTCTTATCGGTTCCATACCTGCGGAAGTGCAGAACGCCTTTCATCTTCTTTTCACTACTGCTGCACAGGAAACCCTTGAAAAACGGGAAGGGAAAAGTACTTTCCGAACTATCTTAGAAGAAATCCTGAACGCGCTCTGGGAATTCCGTATCTCTCCCTCGTTCTTTGCTACCCTGGCCCGATGGATTCGTGAGGGAGAATGGATAAAAATCACCATTCACGGCAGGAGCACCTTGAAGGATCTATTCCCGGGCCTTACTTCTTTAAACGTACGGAAGATACTGGAACCTGTGTATCCTGTAGTTTACGCGCGGTTGGTCGCGGTATTAAAGACTCCAGAAGTGAAGGAAGAACTTTCCTTTCGAGGTCGGTTCCTTTTGCGGGATATTCTGGCGGAACTCAATTTTTTCCAGCGGCTCCTTTTAACAGCTGGTCAGTATGATCGTACACTGGAAGAACGAATGCCCTTCATTGTGGAGGATATCCTAGAGGCTGTAGAAGAAGCAGGGGCCGATGTGCAAATGAGAGATCGTATCCTGGATGCGGTAAAAAGAGAAGTAGAAAACTTGCTGGAACAGCCCCTTAGTACGGTTACCGAAAAGCTGGGAAAGAACGGGGAGCAGCTTCTGGAACAGGGGCTGGAAGCTTTTATCCGGGCCGGCAGGATGCAGATCGCAGCATCCCTGGAAGGGTGGATACGTCGGGAGGCAGATGAGGAGGAAGGACTCTGCCTGGGTGAGCTCATTCGAAGACTTTTCAGGTTGGGGCAGGATCAAGATCTTACCCAGAGGGTACTTGAAATACTGGCCGGCCTGTTTTTGCAGGAAGCGAAAAGGTTTCCGACCGTGTTTCAGAAGATTGTTGAAGCATCAAAACGGGCGTTAAGGGATCTATCTATCTGTGATCTATTTCCTCTGACTCTGGAAGAAAAAAGAAGTATAGATACCTTCCTTACCACTGCTATTTTTGATATACTTAAAACTAAAATCCCCGTTGTTCTATCCGCTATCGATGTCGAAGACCTGGTACTAAAGCGGATCGATGCGCTGGATGTGCGGGAAGTAGAAGAGCTGCTCCTATCGGTTATTGCAAAGCATTTAACCTGGATCAATATTTTTGGAGGGATTCTGGGAGCCTGCATCGGAGCTTTCCAGGTTCTATTGCAGTATATACCATAAAGTGAGGATCAATATATAAAGTATATGGAACCGATTCCTCTCCTGGTGGTGGAGTCTGAAGATACGTTTTTCTCCCGCTTGAAATCCCTGGTAGATTCCAAAGAGTTTCTAATAGAACGGGCAAATACTCTGGAGGAAGCCCAGCAGATCCTGGATAAGCGTCTACAAAATCTGGGTATTTTGTTTGTGCTCCCGCAAAAAGGCGAGTGTCAGGAAATTTGTAAACAGCTTAGGAAGCGGTACTTTCAGGAACCTCTTCAGATCATTAAAGCAGCAGGATCTCTGGAGAGTGCTCTGCTGGAAGACGGGATTGATGATGTTATTCATCTCCCTATTTCTGATTTGGAACTGAGAGTTCGGGTTCAAGCCGCGGGGATTCGGTACCGGAAACAGATGCGGCTTGTAGAGGAGCGCGAATACTATCGGCAGGCGGTAAAACAAGAAGAGGAATTGGCTTCTAAGATTCTAGATCAGAATTTAAAATTGAAACGCGCCTTTGAGCACATCGAGCAGGTAAATGAGGAGCTGGTACAGGCGAATCGTGAGTTAGAACGAATCGCGAAACACGATCATCTTTCGGGGTTGTTGAATCGAATCAGCCTTTTTTCCTCTGTCGATGCAGAAATTGAACGATCCCACCGAAGCGGTGCACCTCTCAGCGGTATTATGATCGATATCGATCATTTTAAGAACATCAATGATAATTACGGCCATCAATGCGGGGATGATGTTATTCGGATGATAGGAAAATGGCTTCTGGGAAACCTCCGAAAGTACGATTTAGCCGGCCGGTATGGAGGGGAAGAGTTTTTCGTAGTATTACCCAACACTCGATTATCCCATGCGGTAAAAATTGCAGAACGATTCCGGAAAACGATCCAGGATTATGGCTTAAGCTGTAATGACACTCTGATACGAATTACCGCTTCTATGGGAGTTGCCGAGTATCGGATGGGGGAAACGCGGGATATGTGGATCAACCGGGCTGACCAGGCTATGTATGTAGCTAAGAACAGGGGACGAAATCAGGTCGTTGCCGATACTTTTCCTGTCCGGCCTAAAAAACGATCCTCTGTCTGAGGGATTGTTAGATAGAAAGTGCTTCCCTTTCCTACCTCACTCTCCACGGAAACACTCCCCCCGTGAACTAAGGCAATATGTTTTACAATAGCCAGCCCAAGACCCGTTCCCCCGGAGGAGCGGCTCCGTGTTTTATCTATCCGATAGAACCGCTCAAAGATTCTCGGCAGCTCTTCCCTTGGAATTCCCGGCCCGGTATCCTTTACGGAAAAAAGGATTCCCTCTTCATTCCTGCGGGCGGATACCTCTACCTCGGATCCAGAGTCACAATACTTTATGGCATTTTCTACCAGATTTACGAGGGCTTGAACGATCAGGAGCGGATTCAATCGTATGGAAGTTTCTTCTACAGTATTAAACCGAAGAAGGATCCGCTTCTCTTCCGCTTTTGCCGAAGAGAGGGTACGGACCTCTTCGAACAGATCGGAAAGGGAAACGTCCTCAAAGCGAATCTCTGTTTCTGCCTGTTCTAATCGGGATAAATCCAGAAGATCTTCAATAATGCTGTATAAGCGGCGGGATTGGTTTTCAATAATAGAGAGAAACCGGAGGGATGTTTCCGGGTTCTGGAGAGCTCCCTCTTTAAGGGTCTCTACAAATCCCAAAATAGAGGTAATAGGGGTACGAAGCTCGTGGGAAACATTGGCTACAAAGTCTTTCCGCATCTCTTCCAATTGTTTCAAGCGGGTGATGTCGTTCAATACCAGGAGAAGTTGTCCTTCCAGAGGGTGAGAAGGGATGAAACTTCCATGAACCTGCAGGTAGAGGGTTTTATCGCCCCAGGGGAATTTGATCGTACGTTCTATCGATTCCTGGTTCAAACGGATCGTGTGGATGCATTCTTTTACTTCTTCTGCCTGGATGATCTCATATACAGGCTTGCCCACAGATTCCCTGAACGTATGGCGGGCCAGAGTTTCTGCAGCATGATTCATTGTTTTGATCCGGTCCTCTCCATCCAGAAGAATCACCGCCTCGGTCATGCTGCTCAGGATTCCCTCCAGTTCATTTCGTTGCAAAGCGATCGTATCGATACGATTTTTTAGTTCCTGGGCCATCCAGTTTAACGTTTCGCCCAGAACATGAAACTCATAGGGTGTATGGATCGTTAACCGGGGATCTAAATTCCCCTGAGCGTACCGTTCTGCTGTCCGGAGAATTTGGGTAAGCGGTTTGTTCCAGGTTCGAATGAGGGAAAAAATAAAAAAGGAACTTAAGACTGTGACAAGTATCCCGAGTGCAAAAAAGTTCCTGTACAGATAAAACGCTTTCTCCGGATTTTGGGAAATACGGGGATAAAGCACTACTCCTGTCGCCAGTAGGGCGAATAAGAGCAACAGGGCTAAGACACCGTACAGATGCCGGCATAAACTATTCTTTACGGTCATTCGGGTTCTATCTTGTATCCTACTCCCCGTACTGTTTCTATACAATTCCCCCGGGAACCCAGCTTCTTCCGGAGGGATAGTATTTGAACATCGACAGATCGTTCGGTAACGGGGTAGTCTTTCCCTTTGATTGCATCAATAATCCGGGATCGAGAGAAAACCCACCCTGGCTTGCGGGCCAGCAGTTCCAGGAGAGAGAACTCTGTAGCGGATAGTTCGACTCGTTTCCCATCGACCCGTACAAGGTGCCTTTCCGGATCTATCTCAATCCCGTTCACCGAAAGAAGCTGATCTGGCTGTTCTGGTATATCTGAAACCCGACGTACGGCAGTTCGAACCCGGGCCACCAGCACCCGGGGGCTGAAGGGTTTCGTAATGTAATCATCTGCGCCCAGTTCCAGACCAATAACTGTATCTGATTCTTCGGCCTTAGCGGTAAGCATGATCACGGGGATTTTCCGTAGATGCTCGGAACGCTTCAACCTTCGGCATACTTCCCATCCGTCTAATCCCGGCAGCATAATATCCAGCAGAATGCAGTCTGGAGTATAGCGTTCTGCCAGGCGGAGAGCCTCTTCGCCATTCTCTCCCGTAACGACCTCAAATCCTTCCCTTTCAAGGTTGAACCGAACCAGTTCCAGGATATCCTGCTCATCATCTACTATGAGGATTTTCTTTTTCACCGTAAATTTCTCCTACGTGCGGTTGCATAAGGAGCATAGGATAAGGCATTATACGAAAGTACAGATGAAAGAACAAGACAGTCGTAACAGGACAATTGTATTCACAGGGGGAGGAACCGGAGGACACGTGTACCCGGGGCTCGTTGTCTTAAAAAAACTTCAGGCATTCTGGCCGGGTAAACTATTCTGGATCGGTTCTTCCCGGGGGATGGAGCGATCGCTGGTGGAAAAGGAGGGAGTGCCTTTTATAGGTATTCCTTCAGGAAAGTTTCGCCGGGATTTTTCATGGAAAAATATACCAGATTTGTTTCGGGTACTAGGGGGTCTCTTTGCGGCAATCTATCATCTGAAACGGCTAAAACCCATACTTCTCTTTTCTAAGGGGGGATACGTATCGGTTCCCCCAATTTTGGCAGCAGCGATCCTGAAAATACCCATTATTGGGCATGAATCCGATCTGGATCCGGGCTTAGCTACCCGCATCGGCCTTCCCTTTGTACGGAAACTGCTGGTTCCCTATCCAGATTCTGTAGAGCAGTACGCTTCCCGTTTTCGGAGTAAGATTGTCGTTACAGGAAACCCTGTGCGAGAGGAGATTCTCCAGGGAAGTATCGAAGAGGGGAGGAAACTCCTGGGGTTGACTGCGGAAAAACCGGTTCTTCTCGTACTGGGGGGGAGTCAGGGGGCCCAGGAGCTAAACGAATTGGTCTGGTCTGTACTTAAAGAGCTGTTACATACATTTCAGGTAGTGCATCAGGTAGGTGCTTCCCATGCGCAAGCCCCGGAATTGGTTTCTGTTTCTAAGCTTCCTGGTTATTTCCCCCGAGCGTACTTTACCGGGGAACTCCCCCATGTGCTTGCGGCCGCGGATATGGTTGTTTCCCGGGCAGGTGCCGGGACTCTCTGGGAGCTTGCTGCAATAGGGAAACCTTCCCTATTAATCCCTTTACGGGGATCAGGTACTCGGGGGGATCAGGTGCGGAATGCCCGATTGTTTGAGTTGAATGGATGGGCTAAAGTGCTCTAT
>JAGODW010000069.1 GCA_017998025.1 Spirochaetales bacterium | reverse complement strand
AATGTAAGCGGTCCGCTTGAATGCATCGACGATATCCAAAAAGGTGAGTTTTTTATAAATAATCCAGTCGGTGATGATAACATATACCACTGCGACAGCAGCCCCTTCAGTCGGGGTTACGAGTCCTGAGAAGATTGTTCCGAGAACGATAAGAGGAGCTACAAGAGCAGTCCAGCATCTGGTAAAAGTTCTTCCGATATTCGATATTGAAAACTTGACGCGGCTTCCGTATTTCCGTTTCTTGCTTATAATGATGTTCGTTATGAGAAGACATACGGTGATAAATACTCCCGGAAGAAGCCCTCCTGCAAGTGCTCTCCCAACGGATTGGTCCGTTGATGCTGCTGCAAGAACGAGAAGGATACTCGGTGGGATAACGACGTCAAGGGTTGCAGCGCTCAATACAAGAGCCGAAGCGTAATCTTTTGGATAGCCGTCATCGACCATCCTGGGAACAAGAACTGTGCCAAACGTAGCAGTATCCGCAAGGGATGAGCCGGAAATGCCTCCAAAGATCATGGTCCCAACGATTCCTGCGTTTCCAAGGCCGCCAACGGTCCAGCCAACCAGAGATGTTGCGAAATCGATGAGATTTCTTCCCACTGTGCCTTTTTCCATAAGGAAACCGGCAAGAATAAAGAGCGGCACCGCTAAAAGAACAAACGAAGTGGCAGCTTCGCTAAAAAGCTGGGGAACGATCTGCATCGTAGGTACCGGCGAAAATATCGTCATTACAATTATAGCAGAAAAACCGAGACTCACGGCAATGGGGATTCCCAGCGTTAACATGATCGCCGCGAGAATAACAAGTGAAAAAGTCATCACAGGCATAAATTACCTACCTTTGCACCTATTCAATATGTTCGCCACTGACGAACGCATCCTCTTGGTTTCTTATGATCCTGTATTGTTTAATCAGTAGCCGAATCACTGTTGTTATACACCCAATAAGTATGGGCATTCGTACCCAGAACATGTTTATTGAAAGAATGGTTGTTTTGCTTTCCAGCTTCAGGTAATGCTGGAGGAGTTCGATGGTAAGCAATCCCAGCCATATCAAATATATGGTAAAGCATAAATATCCGAGAAGTCCGACGATTTTTCTGATATCTTTCCGGAAACTTCGGACAAGAAGATCGAATCCGACATGGTTGTTATTCCGCACACCGGCTGAAATTCCAAACCAGATCAAAGCACCGAGTCCGGTCTCCCCAACCTCTACGGTCCATGGCAGTGCGTTCCCCGGAGTGAAACGGCTCACAATCTGTAAAATTACATCGATAAAAAGGATAAAAAGAATTAACGGACTTATAGCCATTTCTATACTGTCTATAATACCCAGAAGACCCTTCGGTTTTTTTTGTTTATCCATAATGGATCCCTCCTGATGAAGGATGACCTTATTACCTGCAGCCGGCGAACCAGCTGCAGGGATTTTTTACAACACTCTCTCGTTTTCGACGAGTGCTATTTGCTCCGGGTCTTCTCAACCGCGTCCATGAAGGCTTTAAAATTATCGGGTCCTACCTGTTTAGCAAAATCTTCGTAGACAGGTTTCATCAGTTCCTTAAAGGGAGCTTTCTCTGCTTCTGTCATTTCATAGAATTTTACGCCGGCCTTTTCCATCTCAGCCCGGGCCTTGATGAGTTGAGCCTGGTCTTCCTTAACGTTGGCGGAAGCCCATTCCCTGCCAGCTTCTTTGAACATGTTTTTATCGGCATCGGAAAGTTTATAATACGCTTCTTTATTCATGAACATGATCGAAGCATCAGCAATGTAGTTCCAAATGGTGAAGTTCTTTGCGACTTCATGTGTCTTAAAATCGTACTGGACAGAGATTGAATTGTCTTCGCCTACGACAGTGCCGAGCTGGATGGCGGTGTAGATTTCTCCAGAGGGGAGCGGAACCGGTTTAGCACCCATCGCCTCGAAAATCTTCACGAACATTGTGCTTGAGGGAACCCGGAATTTGAGACCTTTTATATCCTCAGGGGTTTTTATAATTCGTTTATTATTGTTGAGCTGGCGGAACGGCCGTGGACAAATAGAAAGAACAACAAGGTTTTTCGATTCAAATCCCTCATACAACCACTTGTTCCAAATAGGGGCACCAGAATCGAGGAAGCGAATTACATGATCAATGTCCGAAAAAAGGAAGGGAAGTCCCAGGGCTGAGATTTCTGGAACCTTGGATCCAAGAGCGGTGACGCTCTCGATACCAATCTGAGTTGCTCCCGACTGGACCATTTCAAGAAGAACCTGCCAGTTTCTCTGGAAAAGAACGCCGTTGCCGAAGACTTCCACGTTGAATCTTCCGTTACTCTTGCTGTTCACTATTTCAGCAAACTTGAGTGATGCCTTCTGCCATGGACTTTCCAGCGACCCATTGTGTGAAACGGCTATTTTCTGTGCAGCCGCCGGCTTATCCGCCGCTTGTTGCTCCTTGGAACCGCCTGCGAAAGAAATACCGGAAAGTACTACCAGCAGGGCGATCAGGATGATTGCGGTACGAGTAGCTTGTCTTTTCATACGACCCTCCTCAATGTTGATTTTTAAGTGTGTTCATTAATACGAAGCACACTAATACTCTAGTTTTGTATTGTACCATGCTTGAAAAAATTTTACAAGTTTTCTTTATATTATTGGAAACATTTTCCAACCTACTAGTAATTCTATTTTCCTGGTGTCAGAAATGATATGCTACATATATATCTATAATACATGAGTTGTAGTTTACCATAAAAAGGGATCTTGTCAAGAAAAACTACAAAAGAGTTTTTTGTGTTGTTGGATATTCTTCCATAAAATAGAATAATTATTATCTATTGCGAGCAACACAAAAGGCTCTGTATACTATACGTATATGGAAAGGATTCGTACATTTTTTGCCATTGTAGAACTAAGAACGAAGATGGTAAGTCTCTCAGGGATTCTTCTAGGGACTGCGTACGCAGTTCGGCAAACCGGAAGATTTTCCTGGTTCCGGGCTATTTTAATGCTGGTCGCTTCCCTTGCAATCGATATGGGGACCACGGCATGGAACACTTATTTCGATTACCTCCGGGGCATAGACCATCCGCGATTTAACCGGGAAGCGGACAAAGTACTGATTCATGGAGAAGTTTCTCCGGCGCTGGCATTCTGGACAGCTTTCTGGCTGTATCTCCTTGCAGTACCCCCGGGAATTGCCCTCGCATATACCGCAGGATTCTGGGTAATCTGGGCAGGAGCGCTCTGCATGCTGGTGGGATTCTTCTATAATGCAGGGCCCTACCCCATTTCTCGTTTTCCCGTGGGAGAACTTATCGCGGGAGGATTTTTAGGATTCGTATTGTTCCTTATCTCCTATGGTGTACAAATAGGGAAGACGGGTGGGGGAGAAATGGGAGATTGGTATTCCGCTTGTATAGCTGCTATTCCTTCAGGCCTTTCCGTAGCCTCGATCCTGGCGGTGAATAATACCTGCGATATAGAAGGAGACCGGGAAGCAGGCCGCCGAACCTTTCCTGTAGTGATGGGTAAACAGGGGGGGGAAGGGCTTGCCTTTGGAACGGCACTGGGAGCTTCCTTGCTTTTACCTGTGCTGGCAGCGGGAGGGATTCTTTCAAGGTATGGTATCGGTGTCGGGATTCTGCTGGCTGTCCATACGATCTACCGGTTTAGAAGTATGCATCTCCGGGGCTACTCCCATGAGACAAAAAGCCGCAACATGAAAGAAATTCTGAAGGTCTTCGGAGTGTGGTCTCTAGGGTATCTTGGGGTGCTGGTGGTTTAAAAAATGTCAACTCAGCTTATAGAAATATTTGATGATGAAACTCTTGTAGCTAAGATTAAAAGGAGGTTACCTTATTTATTTCAGCTTGCAGAATTAGAAAGTTCACGAGCTGGAAAGACCGGAATGGAAGTCGGGTCTGTACGTGAGAGAATTATTGTTGCGATGCTTATTTATAAATATGGTAATGGAAATGTAGAAACTGAAGTTCCTATAACAGAAGCAGAAGTAGATGTTTTATTATTTGGAGAACCTGTATCAATAAAGACAATAACTGGGAAAAGTTTTGGAGGAGTAAAACTTGTATGGACTGTTGATGCACAGAAAGCAAAAACATTTCGCGAAAACTACTATCCTGGCTGTGATATGCTTCTTGTTCAGATAAACTGGGAGAATATTGGAGGATTATACTATATACCATTGGAGGTGCAGAAAAGGTATTTTGAGAGGATAGGTAGGTTTAATTATATTAAACTCCCTAAGCCGGGGACAAATCCCAGAGGTGTTGAAATTACGAAAGAAGCACTCACAAATTTAGTTGAAGATAACGATTCAAGAAATATCTTAATAAACTGGCAAAGGACGAGTATCGAGTATAACTCATATAAAAGATGGGTTGACCTATGGGAGGAAGATTAAATGGGAATCAGTCAAAAAAAGATGGGAACTAAAACAAGCGCTTTTGGTTCTCCCGGGAGGATCAATCATGATTCCTCTTCTTTTTATACAAGTAAACTATATGAGGGGTTACCTAAAGAAAATATAGTTGAATATGTAGAAAATCCTATTCCCAATACATATTTAGATAAAATTATTTGTAAAACAAGTGAACAGATGAAGGAACTGCCGGATACTAGTGTTCATCTTATGGTTACTTCTCCTCCCTATAATGTTGGAAAAGAATATGATGAAAACCTTACTTTGGATGAATACCGGGCATTTTTGAAAAAAGTTTGGAATGAGGTTAAACGGGTACTTGTTCCAGGCGGTAGAGCTTGTATCAATATCGCTAACCTTGGAAGAAAGCCTTATATTCCACTTCATACTTTTATCATCGAAGATATGTTAGATATTGGATTTCTTATGAGAGGGGAGATTATCTGGAATAAAGGATCCAGTGGAAGCCCTTCGACTGCCTGGGGAAGCTGGCTTTCTGCTAAAAATCCTACTCTCAGAGATATTCATGAATATATCTTAGTTTTTTCAAAAGATATGTTCAGCAGGGGAGGGGAAAAAAGAAAGGCTACTATTTCTAAGAGTGAGTTTCTTGAATTTACTAAAAGTGTATGGTCGTTTGCTGCAGAGCCTGCAACAAAAGTAGGTCATCCAGCACCATTCCCGGTGGAATTGCCCTATAGACTAATTCAGCTGTATACTTTTGATGGTGAGGTTGTTCTTGATCCATTTATTGGAAGTGGTCAAGCGGCTATTGCCGCCATAAAAACGCATCGACACTACATTGGGTATGATATCAATACTGAGTACATAAAATTAGCAGAAAAAAGAATTAAAGAATTTTCTTTGATGTTCAATGCCCCTATGCTGATTGAACTTGAAGAAAGATAAGATACACGACACTCTGAAATACAAGCAGTACCCCGCCAACGTTCCTTGCTCACGATAAGTACTTTCTATAAATGGAATGGTCGGAATAGTACAAAAATCTATCTGCATTTTTTTATAAAAGGTGGTGATTATACTATTAATTGACCATGAATGAAAAATTAGCGAATTTACAAAAACCGCGAAAGAAGAATTTGAGGCGTGAAATCCGGAGACACGCCTCAATATACCTGTTAATGGCTGTTCCTCTCGTATTCTACCTGATTTTTAAGTATGGACCTATCTGGAACGGACAAATTGCTTTCAAAGATTTTAGAGCACTGGACGGTGTTTTAGGAAGTCGATGGATAGGATTTGAAAATTTCAAGGAATTCTTTAATTCCTTCTATTTCTGGGAATTACTGAGAAATACAATTTTTTATAGTATAGGAAAGTTGGTAGTTGGCGTACCTGTGGCGATTATGCTGGCTATCATGATCTATGAAACAAACCATCCTCGTTTTGGGAAAGTTGTTCAAACTCTTTCGTATCTCCCCCACTTCCTATCGTGGGTTATTGTCTATGGAATTCTATTGGTTCTACTTGCTCCCGGTGATGGGATCGTGAATGATTTAATAAAAGTTTTGGGGGGAGAACCAATTGATTTTCTTACAAATACTAAAACATTCCCCTGGATTGTAATTTTTTCAGATGCATGGAAAGAGATGGGCTGGAGTGCAATTATTTTTATTGCGGCACTTATGGGTATAGATCCTACCCTGTTTGAAGCCGCGGCGGTTGAAGGCGTTTCCGGCCGGCAACGAGTATGGTATATAACATTACCCTCTATTTCACCCGTTATTATCACGGTGGTTATTCTCAAGTTGGGTACAGTTCTGGATGCTGGCTTTAATCAGATTTTTATGCTGTATTCTCCGGCTGTATATAGTGTGGCGGATATAATCGATACCTGGGTGTATCGTCAGGGTCTTCTTGAATTTCGCTTTGGACTTGCTACGGCTGTGGGCCTTTTTAAGGGAGTAATTGGAATGGGTCTGGTGTTCCTTTCTAATTATACAGTGAAGAAAATTTCTGATTCGTCACTTTTTTAAGTGGGGAGTTGCTTTATGGCAAGGTCACGAATGTCAACGATGCGATTAACCTCAGAAGATCGGATATTCTACGTAGTAATAAATACATTACTTTTTTTAATCTTTATTGTGATTGTAATTCCTATGTGGAGTACTATTACTCTTTCTTTTAGGCCGAACCATTTTATTGGTAGTAATCTGGAAGGCATGTTTTTAGCGCCCTGGAAGTGGTCTACCGCGGCATATAAGGCACTTCTAGGCAATCGTGGGTTTATTCAAGCATTCAGTAACAGTTTGAAGATATTTGTGATGGGAGTAACAACTGCTCTTATATTTACAGTGCCTCTGGCGTATTCTTTTTCTATCCGGACCTTACCAGGTTTACGTTTTCTGAATATCTTTGTACTTATCCCCTATCTTTTTAATGTCGGCCTTATTCCTACCTACCTCGTTGTTACAGGTATAGGACTTACGGATCATCTTGCTGCAGTATTTCTTCCAGGAGCTATCAGTACCTATAATCTTCTTATCATGAAACGGTTCTTTGAAGGAATCCCTGAAGAGCTAAAAGAATCTGCCCGAATCGATGGAGCTTCTGAATGGTATGTGCTGTTACGTATTGTATTACCCTTGTCCAAGCCCATTCTGCTTACTATCGGTCTTTATTATGGCGTTTCCTTCTGGAATGATTTTCTCCATGCGATGATCTATCTAAACAAGAGTGAACTTCAGCCTTTACCTATATTATTACGGAACATTCTTCTGGCTAGTGGAATGAATGAATTTGTTGAGGTAAGCGCTTTTGGAGAAGCTTCGGTACAATCTATAAAGG
>JAGODW010000068.1 GCA_017998025.1 Spirochaetales bacterium | reverse complement strand
TTACAATTTTTTATGTTGAATCTTACGCGCCGGGGAACACGACCTCTTCGTGAAAAGTGTACTGGCTTGTGTCTGTTGGGGGAGCAAAAAAGCAAATAATCCGTAATTCGGAATTGCCCGCGTTTCGCACCATATGGATCGATTTCTGGGGAAACACGACTACAGAACCTTTTCGAACCGCATATACTTTTCCGTCGATCAGGACTTCTCCCTCTCCTTCGATGATGTAGATAATCTCCTCACTGGTTTGATGGGAATGCGCAGGTTTAACTATTGCCCCTGCGGAAAGTCGGACCATATTTACTGCATAGTTTTTTGTGCCATTAATCTCCGGTCTTACAAGCCAGCGCAACTTCCTTCCGGGGAAGTCCTTCTCTTCCACTTCGCTTTCATGAAGAACAAGCGTATCTTCTTTCATACAAAACTCCTGGACTCCACCATTACTAAGCGGGTGGTACGGTAACAGCCACAAAAGTGGCCGGTTTAGAGGAAGGATTCACGATCTGATGAGATTCTCCTGCCGGTATGTGGAGGCTATCCCCTTTTCCGATCCGGGATACAGTCTTCCCCCCCTGTCTTGCTTCCAGTTCGCCTTCCAGCATATAGAGCACATGATCAGAAAAAGGATGGATCTCTTCTTCCATTCCCGTATGAGGAGCAAAGGTTGTTATATGGACATCTACTTTGCTACAACCATTGGTTGGATCGAATAATTTCTCTGCAGTAACCGCTGCATCATGCCCCGGGGGAACGTACGTACCCCGTTCGCCTTTTCTTACTATTTGCATACAATCTATCCTTTTCAGGGTTCCACCACTACTTTAATAGCCCCATCCTTCCGGTTCACAAACGTATCGAGAGCTTGTTCGTACTGTTCCAGGGGGAACGTATGGGTAACCACCTTATCTCCCTTCACGATCCCTGCAGAAAACATATTCAAAACTCGATCAGATACGTTTGGATTGGCCCTGGACCCGGTAATAGTAATTTCATTCATTACAATAGAAGTAACGGGAGGTAAAATCACTTTGTAATCCTCATAGAATCCGATCAGATTGATTTTTCCACCCTTCCTTACGGAACCAAGACACTCCTTAAGGGCAACGGAAGCCCCGGAACATTCCTGGATTTCATCTACTCCCTTTCCGTCCGTGATCTCCAAAATCCTTTTTACCGGGTCTTCTTTCTCGAAATCGATCAGGATATCCGCCCCGATCTCCCCGGCAACTTTAAGCCGATGCTTCCTACCTACCATAATGACTGTACTGGCTCCCATGCCTTTCATCATTTGCATGACGCATAATCCTATTGGGCCGGGTCCCCAGACTGCTCCGATACCCCCAGCCGTTACACCGATCATATCAATTCCATGAAGAGCCACACCGGCCGTATCTAGAAGAGAAGCATGAACGAAACTTAAATTATCCGGAATTTTTCTTAAGGCTTTGGTAGAATACGCATTGTACTCGCAGTTAGCGCCCGGTACCGTAAATCCGTAATGCCGGTGTCCCTTTTCCTCTTTTCCATAGTTCAAACAGAGGGTATAACGGCCGTTCATGCAGTTTTCACATTCTCCACATCCTTTGTGGGCTTCTCCTGCCACTCTGTCTCCCATCTGAAACTCGGTTACCCCATCCCCCAGAGCTACCACTTCCCCGGCCCACTCATGTCCAAGGGTAAAAGGAAAGCGAGGAGGCCACCCTTTCTTTTCATGATGCCCGAAGATAATCTCCGGATCTGTTCCACAGATCGCTACGGCTCGAATCCGGCATAGAACTTCCCCCGGACCTGGTTTCGGGACAGGAACTTCCCGTATTTCCATCTTATTGAACTGCACCAGCTGACATGCCTTCATAGTTTTTGGGATCATTGATTCCTCCTAAGTTTTTGTACTAACTTTTTCCAGCCGATTA
Source organism: Spirochaetales bacterium (assembly GCA_017998025.1). Lineage (GTDB taxonomy): Bacteria > Spirochaetota > Spirochaetia > DTKZ01 > DTKZ01 > DTKZ01. The sequence goes on along the minus strand of JAGODW010000068.1, from coordinate 5,346 downwards.
CTCACCCACAGATTTGCCAGAACTGTAAAAATAATCAGAGTACCGGTAATAGCATTTCGCCAGACGCTGGGTACCCCTAACAGGTTCATCGCATTTTCTACTACTGTCATGATCAGTGCTCCGATCAAAGTGCCGAATACGCCTCCCTGCCCTCCCGTTGCCCGGGTTCCTCCCATGTATACGGTTGCTAATGAAGATAATAGGATATTCTTCCCGATATCCGCCTGGCACGCGTTTATCCGGGCAACCAGTACTAATCCTGCGAGGGCTGATAGGAATCCGCTTATTCCAAAGGCAAGAAAAATCGCCTTCCCTGTGTTAATCCCCGACATTTGAGCAGCAACCTTGTTTGCCCCCGTAGCGTAGAACATCCTTCCCAGGGTCGTTTTCCTCAGGATGAACCAACCCAGAGCAACCACTAAAAGCATTACCACGATGGGCATGGGAACTACCCCTGCAAAAAGTCCATTCCCGATAAACCGAAAATCTGCATCGAAATCGTAGATAACATACCCCTTCAGGATCACGTATGCGAATCCAAATAGGGCCCACTGGAGTCCATACGTGCTTATAAAGGAAGGGAGTCCTACCTTTGCCACGAGAAATCCGTTTAGAATTCCCAGGAGGGTCCCCAGCAACAACGCTGCAAGGAAGGCAATAATGAAATTCACTTCTGCCTTGACCATGATTACCGCTACCACGGCCGCTATCGTTAAGATGGAACCCACCGAAAGATCCGGCCCGCAGGTTATAACCGTTATGGTGAGTCCTACGCCCAGGATTGCCATCACCGACGCATTGGTAACAACAAGGATGATATTCCGGGGACTGAAAAAAACAGGGGAAATAAATCCCATTCCTATGCAAACGATAGCAAGGGCTGCCACCCGTCCCAGGCTAGAAAGTACATTCGGATCTACTGTTTCCAGAACTCTAAATTTTTTTGCCATATTTAATCTACACACCCTGTTTTCGCATGGAGATTCCCACCTGAATCACGATGGCAACAATCAAAATCGTTCCAATTAAGGCTGGTTGAAGGATTGAGGGAGTCCCGATCACATTCAATCCGTTTCGAACCACCGTAATCAGTAATACACCCAGCGCTGTTCCCGCTACCCCGCCTTTTCCTTTCTGGAAGCTGGTTCCTCCAAGGATCGTAGCAGCAATTGCATCGAACTCCCATCCTACTCCCACGATCGGATCTGCCGCTTCCAATCGGGAGGCCAGCAAAACACCGGCTAATCCTGTTATTCCCCCTGCCACCGTGTAAATGAGCCATTTCCAGAAAACCGTATTCACACCAGAAAGCCGGGTTCCCGCTTCATTCCCTCCGATGGCTACCACATATCGGCCGAATCTGGTGTTATGAAACACGTAGAGGACACATACAAAAATACTCACCCCGCATATTGCAGCCATGGGAATGTACCCAATCCGGCTTCCAAAGAAAATAAATGTTTTATTTCGTGTAAGAATTGCAACAGAGTTTGTAAGGACCAACGATAAGCCGTAGTAGACACCCTGTATCCCCAGCGTTGCAATGAACGGAGGCATTTGACATACAGAAATTAAGACTCCTGTAACAGCCCCACAGCTGAGCCCGGTTAGAACTCCTATTAGAATAGCAAGAGCAACCGGTACCCCGTTGTTTAATGCCAGTACACTTGTAATACCCGACAGGGTTAGCACGCCTCCTAAAGAAAGGTCCAGCCCTTCGCTAAGGATTACCAGGGTAGCGGCTGCGCTTACCACAAGGAGTACAGCTCCCTGTTGAAATAGGTTAACAATGTTATGAAAGGATAGAAATCGGGGAGAAAGGAATCCAAAGACTATCATCATACAAAAGGTAACCCAGAATACGGGCTGCACCTTCTGGAGCAGATGCAAGAAACGGAAGGGTCTTGAACGTTTCATTCTTTACAACTCTCCTGTTTGATTGCTTGATCTGCAGCTGTGGCATACATAATTACTTTTTCCTGAGTTGCCTCATCGTGATGCAGTTCAGCTACGATCTTTCGCTCCCGCATAACGTAGATGCGGTCGCTCATCCCTATCACTTCCGGCAACTCCGATGAAATCATCAGGATTGCAGCCCCGTTTTTAACCAGCTCATTCATGAATTCATGGATTTCTGCCTTCGCATTCACATCGATTCCCCGGGTAGGTTCATCAAATATGAACAAATCCGCTTCGGTGCAAAGCCATTTCGATAGGACAACTTTCTGCTGGTTTCCCCCGGAAAGGAACTGTACCTGGCGGTTTGCATTGGGAGTTACGATCCGCAGGTTTTGAATGAATTTAGAAACCACTTCCTGTTCCTTACGCTTATGGATAAACTTTCGGGGAAACAGCCGTTCCAGGCTGGCCATTACGATGTTTTCTCCTACAGACAAAATCAAGGCCAGCCCCTGGTTTTTCCGATCTTCTGGAAGAAGGGCTACTCCTTGTTTTACCGCATCGGAGGAGGAATAGGATCCCAGCTCTTGACCGAATAGATAAATTTTCCCTTCCGAATACGGTTCCAGTCCAAAGATAGTTCGGGCAAGTTCTGTTCGTCCGGAACCTACCAATCCGGCTAATCCTACAATCTCTCCCTTACGTACCGAAAGATTTATATCTTTCAATTTATGTATGTTAGAGGAGAGATGTTCTACCCGTAAAATCTCCTCTCCCGGTGGACAATAATCGCGTTTAAAAAGAAATGAAACTTCCCGCCCTACCATCATGGTAACCAACTCATTTGGCGTAGTTTCCTTTAGGTTCCGCGTACCCACATACTCTCCATCCCGGAGAACAGTTACCCGGTCTCCGATTTCCCACAGCTCCTGCATACGATGGGAAATATAAATAATGCCGATCCCTTTTGCTTTTAGTTCTCGAATGGTGGTAAATAGCTGCTCAATTTCCCGTTCCGTCAAAGACGAAGTGGGTTCGTCCAGAATGAGAATCTGCGACTTGTGTTTCATCGCCTTAGCAACTTCCACCATCTGTTGCTGGGCTGTGCTGATCTCTGTAATTAAAGCATGGGTATCTACATTCATGCTCATACTGCACAAAAGATCATGAGCTTCCTTATGCATTTTTGCATGGTCTATCAGTCCCAATCGCTTGCAGGGAAAATGATCAATAAAAACATTCTCAGCCACGGTAAGGTAGGGAACTAAATTAAATTCCTGATATACAATCCCAATTCCCAGCTCTTGCGCATGGCCAGGGTTCTGAATCGTTACTTTTTCTCCCTTTAAAAAGATTTCTCCTTTTTCCGGTTTGTATGCTCCTGCAAGAACTTTCATAAGGGTAGATTTCCCTGCTCCGTTCTCCCCTAAAAGAACATGTACTTCCCCTGGCTCCAGATTAAAATTTACATCTTTCAGAGCCACTACTCCGGGAAAAATCTTTGTTATGTTCTGCATTTCCAGTAACGGTTTCATGTGGTTCCTATAGAGATAATTTCTCTGCTCTGTTCAGGCCCCGCCTCAATTTTATGGCAGCCTGGAAGCTACCTTCCAGGCTGCTCAGAACTCCGTCCCGTAATTAAAAGGCAACTTTCCGTGCCTTTAATGCCTCAGGTCTTTCATCCATTTCTTTTAAGTTCTCTTTTGTTACAATCGTGATCGGTGTCTGTATGTATCGGGGTACCTTCTCTCCATTTAAAGCCCGAATAGCAGCCACTACACTAAGGTAGCCCTGGTCAAATACGCCCTGAGAAACGGTAAAGGCCTCATCCCCTCGTTCTACGGCTACATACTGGGGTTCCTGAACATCGAATCCTCCGATAATCACTTTCCCCTGCATGCCTGCCGCTTTTACAGCCTCTACAGCTCCTTCGGCCTGGTTACCTCCTACCGCAACAATGCCTTTTAAGGATGTACCCCACTTGGTAATATAGTCTTCGGTAACCTGACGCCCTTTATCGAACTGCCAGTTTGTAACTGCTCGCTCTGCCTTGATCTGAGGGAAATTCGCCTGGATATAATCCATAATTGCTTTTGTTCGCAGGTCGGATGTTGCCTGACCCGGAACTCCTTCCAGTACAAGAAGATTGCCCTTGCCATCCATCCGTTTGGCAATTTCCATTGCGATCATCTTTCCTGCTTCTGCATTGTCGATTCCTACATAGGTCAGATAATCCACATCCGAAGGGCCCATGGTGTTATCATAGATCACAGGAATTTTTGCCTTGATTAAATCATTAACAGGCCCTCGGACCGCCTCTGTGTTCGCTGGAGCCAGTACGACTGCGTCCACACCTGCGGTAACCAGATCCTCAAGGATCCTTTTCTGTTCTTCTACATTGTCCGCTTTAGCAGGTGCATAGTCTAAGATTTTCACTCCCATATCCTGCCCGGCTTTTTTCGCAGCTATTAAATGGGACTCCCATACGGGTATGGCAGCACTCTTCACCACCACAGCAATCGTATAGGGCCTCTTCGGAACTGCTTTATACCCAAAATCCGCAGCTCGAACGGCTGTATCCGTCCCCTTCATTACTACATTGGATCTATCCCATTTTTCTTCTTTTGAACCGCCTGCAAACGCAAGGGTTATGCTAAGGCAAAAGATGATCCCCCATACCACTGATTTCTTCATAGATAAGCCTCCCTGTTCCTTGAAATTTTCTTTCTCATTTAGTTTACCATAGATTCCATCGTTGTCAATGAATTTTCGAAAAAATTTATACGAAAATATTTTTTGTAAATTGCTTGACATTTCCAATATTCCCTATTAAAGATGAGTATATAGTATGATAAACAACACACTGGGTGAACGCGTTTTTGAACAATTGAAGGATGAGATCCTTTCCGGAGTCTATAAGCCGGGAGATCGGCTTCTCTATGAAAAAATCGCCTCCAGACTAAATGTAAGCATGACCCCGGTGAAAGAAGCCCTCCTTCGTTTAGAACAGGAAGGGATTGTAAGAACAATACCCCGAAAAGGCACGTATGTAATCGAGTTAACGGATCGGGATATTATAGAATATACACGGATCCGACTATCCCTCGAATCTTTAGCAATTGACATCATATGCGAAAAGCAGATTCCTATAGAACATATCCAAAGCCTGGAGACGATAAATGCAGACCTCGCGAAAGCGATCCGGGAGAAACAAACCGTTTTTTGTATGTCGAAAGATATTGAATTTCATTCCAGAATTGTAGAGCTAAGTGATAATGCACGGCTGTTTGAAACGTTTAAACAGCTCCCTTTAACAAACTTTTTTGCATTACGGGGGACTCAGAACCGAATGATCGAACAGGGAGAATACATTATTCAAAGTCATGCAAGTATTATTTCCGGTCTGTCCCAGTACAATGCTGACTATGCAAAAAACGTATTAAAATC
>JAGODW010000067.1 GCA_017998025.1 Spirochaetales bacterium | reverse complement strand
CTACCAGGTATACCCGGGAGTTCGTAGTCCCGCAGTCAATTGTTAAAATTGTATCAGCCATACCTATACCCTTTTCCTTGCTGTACCTTATGCACCTTACTGAAGCACTCCCAGCTCCTCCAGGGCTCTATATAGGTTTCGTTTTTCCTCATCCGTTGCAGGAACAAAGGGGCTTCGAGGGTAGGTTCGTAGTATACCCCGTATTTCCAGCATTGCATACACAGCGAGCTGGGTAGACCGTGCCAGGTACATCATATCCCGTACCCTGTTCACCTGGAACTGAGTTTTACGGCAAGCGGTAAAATCTCCCTTGATCCCTTGCCGATGGAGGAGCACGCAGAGTTCGGGAAACGCGTTTGCAAGCCCGGGAATGTATGCCTGTGCACCCAGAGCACTGGCAGAGAGCCAGAGACTTTCCGTCCCCAGTACCACATCTACCCCTTGTTCTCCAAAATCCCGCATATAGGCAGCAAACTTAAGAATGTCAAAGGTAGCATCTTTAATCCCCCGGATCCCTCCCTCCACCAGACGGCTCAGGGTATCCATACCGATCTCGTAGCCGGAGAACTTTGGGTTATGGTACACGTACACGGGGAATCCTCTGGGCACTGCCCGGAGAATTGAACTATAAAACTCTATTACTCCATCGGAGGTATGATGGTAGTAGTAGGGCGCTACAGCAGACACAGCGGAAGCGCCCAGAGATACTGCATGTCGGGATAGTTCCACCGCATCCCGGGTATTGGCTGTACCGGTATGGACTATCACCGGTATCTTTCCCCCTACCCGTTTTACCGTAATTTCCGCCACCTGTTTCCGTTCATTAAGTGACATAAGGGGTCCCGACCCGTAGGAACCACAGATAAACAATCCATCCACATGTCCGATGAGAAAATCTAAAAGTTTTTCTAATCCCGGAACGTCAACCTCTCCCGCTTCTGTAAAGGGAGTAATCATGGGGGGAATTACCCCATACAGGTTCTTTGATTTTTCCATACGCAGTTTTCCTTGTTAATTTGTAATAAATATGCAACTCTTTAAAATTTCAGGTAGGATAAGGCCTGTCTGGATCGAGCCAGCCGTTCTAGCGCCCGGGGACCTAAACGAACTACAATTCCATTAAACAGGGTATCCACCAGAGCAATCTCTGCAATTCTGCCGATCATGGCATCGGTTCTAAAGGCTGTTTCCCGGGAATCTACCGTAAAACAAATATCGGCGATTTTACCCAGGGGGGAATCAGGAAAGCCGGTAATAGCAATGATCGGAATCCGGGGCTTCAAGGAATCTGGTGGAATCACCACATCTTTTGATTCACCAGACTGGCTGATGCAGAAAAGAATGTCTCCTTCCCGCGGTTCGGCAAGCACGAGTGCATTGATGTGAGAATCATCCGTGTACAGACAGTCCAGGCCCACCCGGGAGAATTTAATGAAAGCATCGTAGGCAACCACAACAGAAGTCCCGTATCCTAATACTACGATTCTTCGGGCATTCACTATCAGGTCAATGGCCCGGCTTAACAGATCCGGATCCAGTGTCTCCATGGTTTTCGTGAGGACACGAATCCCGGAAGAAAATATCTTTTTCTTAATCTCTGCTATATCGTCATCCAGAGTGATCTCTGCTCCTTCGTCTACCTGGTTTATCGCCCGTCCTGCGATTTCCGTAGCCAGGGTAACTTTGAAATCATGGTATCCGGTAAAGCCAAGGTTGCGGTATAATTTCACTACAGACGCTTCGCTTTTAGCACCGCTACGCTCTGCCAGGTTTGAAATAGATATCCGCACAGCCATACGAGGGTTCTCCAGGATGTAGTCAGCAATCCGGCGCTGTACAGGAGTAAGAGTCTCCCGTTTTGCAGCAAGCGCTTGAAGAAGGCCTAAGGGTCCGGATCGTGGAGAAACAACCGTTGTCTCTGTTCCTGGATTCTTTAAACTACTTCTTTTCAGCTTATCCTCGTTCACGGCTCCTCTTCCTTAATATAATCATGCAAGATTATACACTATCTAAGGGTTATAGCAGGCCAAGGGCTTTCATCTCTTTCTCTGCACGGGTATATAGTTCCCTATTGATTTCTTTATAAGGCGCCCTGGGGAATCCGGGATCCATCCCCCGCATTCGGAGAACCGCGTAGGTCATGGTTAAGGTGGGCCCCAGTTTCATTACGGCCCTCGCTTCTACGATTTTCAGTTGTTTTTTTGCCGCAGCCCTGGAGTCCCCTGCTTTCCAGGTCTTATAAAAGTCCGCCAGCAATTCAGGAAAAATGTTCGCTAAACCCGCGATTACTCCCACGGCACCTGCGTCCAGGGCTGGCTGTGCAATAGCTTCAGTTCCCACAATAAATTGAAATCCAGGCTTTTTTACCTTGTTCATATATAGGTAGAGATTCACCAGGTCGAAAGAAGAATCCTTCACCCCTGCTAAACCTTCGTCCGCCAGAATTTTCAGGCTTTCGGGAGCAATAGGATTCCCCGATACTTCCGGATTGTTGTAGAGAAAAACAGGAATATGAACTGCCCGTAAGAGAGCCCGGTAATGATCGATCAAGGCTTCCTGCGAATATTTATAATAGTAGGGAGGAATCGCTCCCACTGCATCTGCCCCGGCTGATTCTGCATGTTTAGCGAGTTCCACCACCTCTTCTGTGCTGGCTGCCCCCACATGGACGATGACGAACGTACTCCCTTTTTCTTTAATAACCGCCTCAGCTACTTTCTTTCGTTCTTCTACCTGCATAAGGGGCCCTGAACCGTACGTTCCACAGGGATAGAATCCCTGCACGTGGGGAGATAAAAAATGCATGATTTCTCGCTGTCGAACTGGATCAAACTTCCCATTTTTATCAAAACAGGTAATCACCGGGGGAATGATCCCACTGAAGATTCTTGTCATACTTATATCCCTCCTGGATGTGCATAGTGTAACCAACACACAGCATACTCCTTCCAGACATCTTTTGCAAGAATAAAAAAAATTTTTTTTTATTGACGAATCGATCTATCCGGAGTACAGTAAGATAGTAAAATCTCAAACAGACAGAAGGAGTATTACGTATGAAAAAGATTATTCTTGTACTACTGGTCTTCTCTATTGCAACGGGCCTGGTGTTTTCAGGCGGAGCAAAAGAGGAAAAGTACCCCACAAAACCCATAACGATTGTTTGTCCCTGGGCTGCGGGTGGCGGTACGGATCGCACTGCCCGGTTTATTGCCGAGAATCTTTCGAAGAAACTCGGAGTACCTGTGAACGTCGTGAATAAAACCGGCGGGTCAGGAGCCATCGGGCATGGAGAAGGAGCAATGGCTGCTCCGGATGGGTATACCATTACAAACCTTACCTACGAAATTAATGTACTCAAGTATCTGGGGTATGCAGATCTTACTCCAGAGAATTTTATTCCTTTAATTCAGTTTAATGAGGATGCAGCAGCCGTAATCGTTAGTGCCAAGTCTCCCTATAAAAGCGTGAAAGAACTGCTCGACGATATAAAGGCTAAACCGGATGGAACCTTCAGCTTTTCCGGCAGTACTGTTGGTTCCGTATGGGACCTGGGCAGGATCCGAATGTTACTTGCTGCCGGGATCGAACCGCAGAAGGTTAAGTACATTCCCACCCAGGGAGCATCCCCCGCTATTACAGAACTTCTGGGAGGACACGTAGACGTAATTACCTGCAGTTATCCGGAAGCGGCACCGCAAGTAGAAGCCGGAGCCTTACGCGCTATAGCCATTATGGCGGATGAACGGAATCCGAACTTCCCCAATGTTCCTACCTTAAAAGAACAGGGGATAAATGTCGTAGAAGGCACCTGGAGAGGGTTCGGCGTTCCGTTGAAGACTCCAGAGACAGCGGTAAACGTACTGCGGCAGGCCTTGAAAGAAATCACCGACACCCAGGAATTTAAAGACTTTATGAACAAAAACGGATTTGGGATCCGCGTTCGGGTAGGACAGGAATTCGGAGATTTCATGGTCAATCATTATAGATCTTTAAAAGAAATCATGGAAAAAGCAGGCTACTTGAAAAAATAAAAAGTCCCCACTACCATGAGATTACAATGAAAGCAACTCAGAAAACCCCGGCCGCAACCTCTGCCGGGGTTTTCCATTGAAGGAGGTCTTAAGTGCCTGGTAAATCTTTACGCCTCAATCAGGAACATATCATTGGTTTTATATGTATCGCTATTTCACTGGTTATCCTGAGCATCACTCCTACTTTTCCCAAAGGAAAAGCTGCGATTGGCCTTACAGGTCCAGCCTTTTTCCCCAATCTTCTCGCTCTTATTTACATCGTATGCGGAATCTATCAGCTCTGGTATGGAACCATAAAGGCCACGGAGTTCTCCTCCCTTACTTTTACAGCCTTTAAAAATCTTTTTAACAAGAAAGAAACCCAAACCGCCTATCTGGTAATTATAATGATGGTTGGTTTTATTCTCTTGTTTGACTTCCTTGGTTTTATCCTTACCACCTATTTATTCCTTTTTCTTTTTATGCGAAGGTTGGGAGTCTCCGTATTACATAGTCTTTTTTATTCATTCATACTCACAGGAACAATTTATTTCCTCTTCGGATGGCTGTTTACCATCAGTCTTCCCTCTGGCATCCTATCCTATGTAGGGTTATAATTATGGAAACAATATTAAGTGTACTGAGAATAGAAATTCTTATCCCCTGGCTTCTTTCGATGGTATTGGGGATATTCGTAGGGGCTATGCCGGGTCTTACCGCTACTATGGCGGTAGCCTTAATTGTTCCCCTCACCTTTCATACTCCCCCCATTGTAGGGCTAGCCATGATTCTGGGAGTAAGTTTTACCTCCATCTTTGCAGGAGATATTCCTGCCACCTTTCTTCGGGTCCCCGGCACGCCGGCATCGGGTGCAGCAGTCCTGGATGGGTACGAGATGAACAAGCAGGGAAAAGGGCCGCTCGCTATTGCCCTGGATCTTATCTGCAGCACTCTCGGTGGATTGATCGGAGTCTTGATCCTTATCACCGTTTCCCCTGTTCTTGCTTCTTTTGCACTGAAATTCACCCACTTTGAATACTTCTGGTTGGCACTCTTAGGTCTTTCCATGAGCGCTGTGATCACAAAAGGTTCTACGATGAAAGGGTTAATTTCCATGGTAGGGGGTTTAATCCTTTCTACCATCGGGCTCGACATCTCCACTGGTTATCCCCGCTTTTCCTTTGGAAGCACGTATCTTATGGGAGGGATCAACTTTATTCCTGTGATGATCGGGCTGTTCGGTATTTCAGAAGTGCTTCGCTCCATCTCGGTTACCTCCCTTGAAGACATGGGAAACGCTGCTGTAACAACAAACGTGAAAGCAGATTTCAGATCTGTAGGCACCGTTATGGCCAGAAACAAACGACTCATCCTCCAATCCTCCCTAATCGGGACCTTAATCGGTGCTCTTCCAGGAGCCGGGGCAGATATAGCGGCTTGGGTCTCTTACGGTATGGCAAAAAAGACATCGAAAAAACCGGAAACGTTTGGAAGTGGATCTGAAGAGGGGGTTATTGCTCCTACAACGGCTAATAATGCGGCCCTGGGAGGCACCTGGATTCCGGCCCTTGTATTTGGAATTCCCGGAGATTCCATCACTGCCATTGTCCTGGGGGCTATGATGATGTACGGCTTAAAACCAGGCCCGTTAGTATTCCAGGGGGATCGGGTGTTGGTGAACCAGATTTTTACCGTCGCTGTTATTTCCCAGTTCTTTCTCCTGATCCTTGGATACCTGGGGATTCGTGCTTTCACCTGGTTTTTTAAGTTCCCTCGAAATATTGTTCTCGCGGGTATTACTATCTTTTCTCTCATTGGTGCCTACGCGATGCGAAGTAGCGTGTTCGATATCGGGATAGTGCTTGTTTTCGGTATCCTGGGTTACTTGATGGAACGGGTTACCATTCCCCTGCCGCCTTTTATTCTCGGATTAATTTTAGGACCCATGATAGAAGAGAACCTCCGAATCGGATTAGTAAAGACCAGCGGTAATTTTTGGCCTTTTTTTACCCGGCCTATCTCTGCTTTTTTCGCTGCAACCTTAATTCTGATCTTTCTATATGAGCCGATCAAGCTTCTAATCCGGAAAAAGCTTGCAAGACGTACGAACCTGTAAAATGAATTTTGATATTCTTTCTTTTGGAGAACCGCTGGTGGGATTCTACCCTGCTCCCGGGCAGGATCCCACAAAACACTTGAGTTCTACAGATATTGCCCGAGAAATTGCACCCCAGATCTCCTGGGTTTCTACCTGGGGAGGAGACACATCAAACGTAGCCCTGGCATCCTCAAAGCTGGGGCTCTCCTCCGCCTACCTTACCCGGGTAGGAGACGATATTTTCGGTCAGAGTTTCATTTCTCTCTGGAGGGAGCATAGGATTAATACGGATTTTGTCCAAATAGATCCGGAAAGGAAAACAGGCCTGTACTTTGTGAGTTTTCAGGAAGGAAAACACCATATGACCTATTATCGGAAGGACTCGGCTGCCGCCCATATCCTTTCGGAAGAGTTCGATCTTTCAGTGCTACGAGCCGTAAAAGTTCTACACCTCAGCGGTATCAGCCTGGGAATCAGCGTAGAGGCACAAAAGTTTGGGATTTCCCTGATGAAGGCTGCCCGACAGGGAGGCACCCGGGTTTCCCTCGACCTGAACTATAGACCCGCTCTCTGGGGTCCCGCAAAAGCTCGTTCTGTTCTAGAACCTCTTATCAGGGAATATGTGGATATTCTTGAAATAACCGACGATGAAATGGAACAAATCGGATGGGGTATAGAACCGGAGGCTCTTTCCTCCCGGCTTCCGGGTCCTTCCTACTATCTTGTAAAACAGGGAGAGCGAGGAGCTTCCCTCCAGGGCCCGGAGGGTTCTTGCCATGTCCCTGCCTTTCCTGTACCGGTGATGGATACTGTCGGAGCAGGGGATGCCTTCGATGCCGGATTCCTGAATGCCTTTTTGCGCGGAGCACCTCTTCTGGAAGCGGGGAGGTTTGCCAGTGCGGTAGCTGCTCTGGTATGTACAGGGACAGGCCCTCTGGAAAAACAACCAAGCCGCAAGGAGGTAGAAACTTTTCTTCACCGCTTTCAGTCTAGTCTAATCACCTGAGCCCGTTCTCCAAAAAAAGAGCGAACCTGTTCCGCAAGCTCTTCCTCCTTGGTAAAGAGGAATATCTGCCATCCGGTAGTCTCATGGAACTCTTTCAGCACCCGGAGCGCATTCTCTGTCCGGTTTTTGTCAAGGGTAAGGAAGGGTTCATCCAGCACGATTATCGCCCTACCCCCTGAGGGGGCCGACCGCCGGGCCAGGGTAAGACGTGCAGCCAGAAAAAAAGCATCCCGCGTTCCTGTAGAAAGGTACTGACC
>JAGODW010000066.1 GCA_017998025.1 Spirochaetales bacterium | reverse complement strand
GATGGATCACAAACATGAGCTGCTGATAGGCATCGGTGTAGATTGGTTCAGGGTATAGGTCTCTGTAACTTTTAAATGCTTTCTGCAAGGCTGCTTTCGTTTCCCCTTTGAGGGCTTTATGGTAGGCTTTTAATTTAGCTATACGCTCTTTGTCTTTTAGGGTAAGAAGCTCCAGATCAATGATATGCTGTATTACATTGCAGTACTCATGATAGGCAAATTTTTCCCCTACAAAAGCTCCGAACCCTTCGATCGTAGTATCACAAAGCCCAATGTTATGGATCGACTGTGTATTCACAATGTTTAACATAGGGCTTTCCACTACCTTAACCAACAAGGGATTCCCCGAATCATTAAAACCTTTTCCAAAAGCTTTTCCCGTAAGAGCAAGAGGCTCTTTCAGCTCCGCCCATACCTTTCCGGTAGTACGGGGTAACGCTCGTACGGTTGCATTGGGCAGAATAAAACCCGGGGAAGTAGGAATGTTCAACGTTGCCAGTTCCACAATCCTCCTTCCCCTATTTCCGATTGCCTCTAACGCCTCCGGGCTATCATCATACTGCCCATTACAGAAAAAATAATATTCTGCCATATACACCTCAAAACAGGTCTAGAACGCGGTTTACAGCGCCTCGCAGGAATACTTCGAACCTGGGGCTCGCTCCTTCAAAGAGATACTTTTGTAGCTTGGATACATCCTTTATGTTATCTCCCACCACACTGATCATGATGGGGTTTCCATGCTTTACCTTTCCCCATTTAAAAAGAGCGTTGATATCGTGAATCCGTTCATTCTCATACCAGATTAGTACATCCAGATCCGGATACTTGGCTTTATAACTTTCAATAATTCTTTTCCAAGCCTCTACATTCCCATTATGAAAAAGCTCATTGGTAACCAGCACTCCATACCTAGGAGTCATCCTCTTCTTTACCGGAACCCCTTTCTGAGCTTCCGGCGCGACTACAGCCTCCTTCCTCGGCTCCCGTGCAGCGCCTGGAACAGAAACGGCTCTTGCTTTCCTGGGGGAACTGTACTCGCTTCGAGGGGAAACTTTTTCCCGATCCAGGCCGCGAATTACGTCGTTAATCGCAGATTGAAGGACCTCTTGATCTACAGAATCTGTCCCTACAGGACCTGCGTATACAACGACCAGTTCGTCCTTTATAAGAGGGAGAGCTTGCTCCCATTGTTCGGCCTGCTTGGGATTGATTACGAAAATTCCCGCCTGAGGAGATACATACACCAGTACCAATTGAATCCGGTCCCACGGTGTAACAGTTTGAATTAATTCTGAAGCATCATCCCAGCTCTCGAGAATATTATGAGATTTAAACACATAGGAGAATTTATCCACTAACAGGGAACTAACGATTGCCTTGATCTGTTCACGTCTTACTTCGTTGTTCTCCAGGGATTCGTTTAACAAATCTCCCAGATTCTTCCCCTCTTGTATCTCCCCCACATAGCGGTTCGTCAATTTAAAATGGCGCAAAGCCGTGTTAAAACCGGCTTTGCGTGCGAGAAAATTCAGTTCGTTTTCCATACCTTAAAGCTCTTGTAAATCTTCAGATCCACCCCTTCTCTTTGGTGGGGTAACATCTGCTTTACCCTTCACCTCTTCCGTCGGCTCCTCTCCGGTTGAAAACTTCGCAGTCTCCTTAGGGAGAGTTTTTACAATCGGCTCATCGATATCTGAAGTAAAATGCTGGGAAATATCTTCCCGTACTGTAGAGCGACGCCGCTTGAAGGTTGCAAACGCAGCATCCTGGAATCCCTTCGAGACACCATGGAGGAATTCATTCAGTACATTCGCCATCTGCATCAGAGTGTATTTCTTTCGCTTAATACTTGTGATGTTTATATCCAGCAAGAGACCCGGCTGAATATGATACGGATTGATCAAGTAGTCGAAGGACTCGAATTCACTTTGAAGAAAATCCACCCGTTGATCCAGGATGATCCGAGTCTGCGTATTCTGGTAACCGTATACGAGTTTGATCTTCTCTCTGCATTTTGCAAGCATCTTCTTGTAGAGACTCTTTTCATACAGATAGGTTCTATTTAACCGTTCTATGTCTGTCTCTTCTGCTTTGATCAAGGTGATCTCGTTCCACACCTTTTCGATCTCTTCGTAGAGGGGTTCGGTACTTTCCTTCTTTGCTTTTCGGATCTTGCCCGCCATCTTCCGGCTGAGGTCGTCAAAATCGTTTACCCGGAAGCTGGACTTATTGTTCTGGTAAATGGCTTCTACCACATCCCACAAATGCTGAATTTCGTTCTTGAAAGATTCCATCTGCTTGTCATAGGCAGCCTGTTCCTTCTGCAGTTGTTCCGCATCAAAGTATTTTAGACGCATCATGTACCGCTCATCCGGTAAATTTACTTCATTGACATCCTCATACTCTCGAATAATCAACTCTCGAGCGTTCTTTAAGTTTTCGATGTACTGGTACCCCATCTTACTTGTATCAAGAATAGCCGTTAAGGAGTTAACCGCCGTGTTAAATCCACGGTTCCGGATATTTTCCATATCGACAATCTTTTTAAGATTCTCCCGGATGTTGAGGGGATCGAACTCCCTGGGATCTATTTCCGCACGCAACCCTTCGATCTTATCCAACAGGTTTTTTGCCAGGAAGGTATACCGTTTGGATTTCTCGTTCTCAATATCATCATCCGTATAATTGGGGACTCTCTTCATTTTCTCGAAAAGAAGTTCCGTATCCTGCAGTTCCTCTTTTCCCTCATCTACCAACTGCTCCTGGAGGGCTTCTACTTCCTTTTCGATGTAATTAATAATGGTTCGTGCAATCTGATCTTTAATAAGGTACTCTACCGTTGCCTGATACTGAAAAATAGGACTGATCAGCTCTGAATCCAGAATATTGACCGATAGTTTAACATCAGTAACGGTCTTGGGCTTGATCAGGTTATCCTTGAAAGCACATTTCACCACGGAATAGGCATTTTCTCCCCGGATAAAAGCCCCTACATCCGTTTTCTGCCTAAGGAGAGAGTTGGTTTCGTTTTCCAGGTCGTTCAACCCTCGTTGAATATGTCCATGCAGGTGGCCGTACATATTAACGATGGATTTTTCGATTTCTCCGGTATTGAACTTATCCGCCCCTGCGATTTGATCCAGCATTTCCGCTATCTCTTTAGGAGAATATCGGGCAAGGGTCTTATTTTCCTCTTTATCGATGAAGTTGCGGATCTTCTTTACCATCTCGTCTTCGGTAGTGACAATGTACCGGTTGAACATGTTCTGATAGTTCTGGTTGAAGTAGTTGTAGAGCTTTTCCTTCAATCCTCCCATCACATCCAATTTTTCCAGTACTTCCTTAGGAAGCTTTGACTGAATCACATTTAGTATGTTTTCTGTTTCTTCACGGACAACTTGTTCAAATTCGTCTTTTTGCCGTCGACCTTCCTGGGCCAAACTGTTTCGAGACCCTACCGCTGAGGGCTTCGATGGATGAAATACATTCGGGCTTCTAGATATATCTGACATATACAGCTCCTCCCTATAAAGTTTCCGGGGTACACCCCGACTTTCCAAATACAGTATAGTACATCTTTCAATAAAAACAATACAACACTAAACAAAATCTATCTATATCTTTCTACTTATTTATAAATCACCTCCTTCCTGTATTTTTCAAGGAACTCTATGAATGCCTTACAATGAGAGTCCTTCTCTAAGGAATCGAATACTTTTTCTAGTTCGGAACGTTTCTCATACGAGACAGAAGATTTTAAATCCTTTCCGAGGTACTTTTTCAAGGTCTCTATACCGTTCTTAATCTCTTCTTCTATATACCGAGTTGTGATGATCCAGAGATTATCCCCTGTTTTTACTGTGTAGTAGGTATGATCCGGCATGCGGAATCGATTCTCCGGGTAGATCCAGTTCGGATCAGGCCGCAGATCATTAAGTGAATAGAGGGGGCGATACCCGTTATTTACTGCAATTTCATTCACAAGATAAAATACATCCAGAACCGATATAGGAATCGGTCCAATCTCAGGAATTTGAGCCGTAAACAGACCCTCCTCCTGCGGTAATGAAGGAGCGGCCGAAGAAACAGAAGAAGTATCGGAGTCTATAAGGGGTTGAGTTGAGGGAGCGATATCCGTAGGAATAGCATCTTCAGTCGCATCTTTTGTATGTAGTTCTGAATTGGTGCTTAGGTCTGAAACAGCAGTTCCGGGTTGATCCTCTGTACCCAATAGGCTTGAAACATCCCGTGAGGACACATGGAACAGGTTCGAGAGGACGAACAGCAGTACACCGAGTACGACGAGTCCTGCAAGAACGATTCCGCCGATCTTAAAAAAGATACGTTTTCTTTGGCTGCTTCCCTTCCTACCTGCATAACTTCCTGCTGCCGTTGAATGCAGGTCTGTCGCTGGCCGAGATACTCTTTGGGAAATGCCTTTCTGCTCCGAAAGTCTAAGTGAACCAGATGCAGCTTGACCGCTCTGCCTTTCTATTTTCTGCTCTTTTTTCTGCTCTTTCGTCTCTATCGTGTGGGCAAGCTCTTCTGCAGGCATCTCCCCTTTTTTCTCTTGTTCAATTTCTGCCTTTTTTTCATTCTTTTCCTGCTCATCAGGGATTCGCTTCTTCACCCGCTTTGGAGGTACTTGATGAAGGGTCTCAATAAATTTCAGGAGGCGCTCCCTTTCTGTGGCAAAAAAAGCTTCCTCGTTCAAAGATCCTTTTAGGTTTTCTATTCCTTCAAAACTTTTCTCGGCCTGTAACAGCTTTAAAGAAGTAAGTATGCCCTCTAATCTAAACAACAGGAATGGTTTCTCTGCTTCGAGGTAGATCTCTCCGATAAGGGGAGAAAGCCCCTCTTTCTTCTTAGGCAGGAGATACTGTTCTTTCCTATCCTTTTCTATTCGCTTCAACCACCGCAGACCTTCGGGAGTGGGGAATAATCGCTGGAACTCTTCCAGGTTCCATTGAAAAAAAGGCAAAAAGGAAGCTCCCGGACCTGTGATCGGCTTTTCTCCGAAGATAGATTCCAGGGCTTGAAAAGGAGGTTTAAGGAGGGAGCCTTTTTCCACCTGTGTTTGTATCTGCATAAGCTGGGAAACAATTCGCTTCCATCCTTCTTGATCCTGCTCAGGGCCTATTTCGGCATAAGATTTTGCCGGTTCCAGCAGATACTTTCTAAACAAAATGGCCGGAGAAAAAGACTCCTGCGCTGGAAAAACATACGGGATTCCTTCTACAATCCGTGTTCGTGGAGAAAGCCCTTTGTTCACCAGCCTATCCATTAAAACCTGCATCCCTCCTGAAAGACCTATAGGAATGGTATTTTCCAGGTTGATAGGGGGAGGAAACCGTACATCAATAGGGGTGTTCTTTAGATCAAATACAAATCCGCCCAGATATACCTGAAAATTGTGATCCGGCTCCACAGCAAAGAGGGATGCACCCAGGCCTGAAAACAAATTCACCGCATTTCGCAGAAGATCCTTTTTTGACGATGCGATCCGTAGTTCCATTTTTAATGAGACAGCCCGTTTCAGCCGGTTTAGAACCCCTTCCCCGAAATTTTCATCTATAAACCATTGAAGGAGATCTGGCTCGATTCCTGCAAGCGAAAGGTCCAACAGGTATTCTGCGGGTAAATTCGCAGTTCCCAGTTTCCCTTCATTGAATAGGTATGCATGCCCATTCTGTACAACAAAACCCGGAGACAGAAACGTACGGGAGGGATACCGCAACGGATTGCTTTTCATAAACGTACTGATCCGGTCGGCTACATAGATAAAGTGAAGATCCTCCACCTCCCGGATTCTAAGATCGAACAATTCAAACCCATTAAAATGAATATGGAGGTTTCCGTTCTTAAAAAAGAAGACAAAAGATTTTCCTTTTCTGGGAGATTCTTCCACTGTTTCGTATTCAAATTCCGCTACCGGCAAATCTTGTTCATGTAAAAATTGCTTAAGACGATCGATCTTCGCAGGATCCCCCACAAACCGAGTTTCCCCATTCAGAGGGATTTCCAGGTTTTCATGCTCAAGAAAGGGGTTCCCCGTATAGCTATCCGTTACTACAACAGTAGAGATATATTTTTTAATTGAATCAGGCAAATGGCGGGTATTTCCAATTCTAAGAAACGGTCGATAATCATTCCGGGAAGAACCCAGATAAATGAGGTAACATTCCCTATCTATATGAAAAACCCGTTCCTTCGGATTTTCAATCATGCTTTCAATCTACACCATTTTTTTCATTCAGTCATGGGAAATCTTTCATATTTGTGCATTTTCTTTTTCTCTACTACCCACTACAATAGAAATATGATCCTATGCGAAAATACCTATAGAAAAATTATTCCCATTGCAAGCGGCAAGGGAGGAGTGGGGAAAACCGTACTGGCTGCCAATATCGGGATTGCCCTGGGCAAGACAGGTTACCGGACAGTCCTGGTAGACCTGGATCTGGGAGGATCGAATCTTCATTCGGTCCTGGGGATAAAGAACAAGTACTTAGGAATTGGGAATTTTGTTTCCGGAAAATTGGTTCCATTCAAAGATATTGTTTTGCGAACCGAATTCCCCAATTTGTTCTTCATCCCGGGAGATGTACTGGTTCCGGGTACGGCAGATCTGATCTATGCACAACGGAAGAGTATTATCAGCAATTTATTAAAATTAGAGATGGATTACATCATCCTGGACTTAGGTTCGGGTTCTCATTTTCCTACGCTGGATTTCTTTCTAACTTCCAATGCCGGTATTCTCGTTGTAGTTCCCCAGGTACCTTCGATCCTCAATACCTACAGTTTGCTGAAAAATACCCTATTTCGCCTTTTGAACAGAGCTTTTACGAAACAAAAAGTTGTTACAGAATACCTGAAGAAGATTCAAAAAGAGACATCCCCAAATTCAATTCCAGCGATCGGGAAAATAATTACTGAAATCAGCCGGTTAGACCCGGAATCGGGCATACAAGCCCGCCAGTATATTCAGTCCTTAAAACCGCATCTCATCGTAAATATGGCCAAAGGTCCGGAAGATCTTGCTATTGTTGAGAGTCTTCGGAACCTTGTGCAGAAGAACCTTGAGATCCCCCTTGGATGCCTCGGAGTTGTATTTCGGGATGAGGTGGTTCATGCATCGGTGGAGGAAATGCGACCTCTCCTTCTCCATGCCCCCGAGAGTCTTATTGCCAAACAGATCACCCGGATAGCAGAAAAGATCGGGCAATCGAAAAATTTCCCGGATCTACCGTTGGACCTCTCAGAATATAAAGATTCCTTCGAACTGGCTGAAATTGAGTCGCATTACGATCTGGCAGAAACAGGTACAGTTGAGGCAAAAAAACAGGAAGAAGGGCTCACTCCAGAGGAGTTTATTACCGTATTAACTGCTCAGCAGAAAAAGATAAATGAACTCCAGGGAACGATACGAATGCTGACTCTACGGGGA
>JAGODW010000065.1 GCA_017998025.1 Spirochaetales bacterium | reverse complement strand
TGATGCAATACGGGTGGTAGAAAACGGAATAGGAATGTCGGAGGAGGACCTTCGCCTCTGCTGGTTACCCCATGCCACCTCGAAAATTGAAACAGAAGAGGACCTGCACCGCATCACCAGCCTCGGTTTCCGGGGAGAGGCCCTTTCCGCTCTCGCGTTTGTAAGCCGTCTGGAAATTTTAAGCAGGACCGAAGAGGAGAATGAAGGGCACCGCCTCGTTGTGGAAGGGGGGCAACTGATTTCTCTGGAACCACACGGGGGCAGACCGGGAACCGTAGTTACCGCCGAAGATCTATTCTATGCGCTGCCCGCTCGAAGACGCTTCCTCAAACGCCCCTCCACGGAAACAAACCTCTGTAAGGGAATGTTCCTGGAAAAAGCTCTCCCCTTCCCGGATCGGGCTTTTAAACTATTCCTGGAGGATAAACTCACTCTCTTTCTACCTGCCTCGGACCTCCGGGAACGGATTGCCAGCGCGTATCCGGAAGAAACCCACCAGAATTTTCTCCATGAAATCTCCGGCACCGGTGCAGGATTCTCGCTCCGTATCATTGCCTCCTCTCCCGACCAGTACCGGAAGGATCGGAAACACCTCCAGCTCTTTGTGAACAACCGGCGGATCTGGGATTTTTCTCTTCTGCAGGCCGTAGAGTATGCGTACAGTGCCTACCTCCCCGGAGGGCTCTATCCTGTCTGTTATGTGTTTCTAGAACTTTCCCCCGAACTGGTAGATTTCAACATTCATCCTGCCAAAAAAGAGGCTCGAATTCGGAATATCGAAGAGATACGGAAGAGGATTTCCGAGCTTCTATCCTCTTTCCTTTTGATCGAGGGACAAAGATACCGGGGAACTCCAGGAAAAGGATATCCGGTCTCTACAGAAAAAAACCCGCTTTTCGTGGAAGATGCTTCCAACCCTGGCGGATTCCTACCCCGCAAAGGGTATAGGCCTGCTTCATACCCACTTCCTTCTGGTTCTCCCTTCCCCCTCGAAGCTTTACCGGACCGATCCTCTGAAACGCCCGGATTCAAACGTTCTTCCCTTCCCCCGGAACCGTTTGTATACAAAGGGCAGGTATTTGGACTGTTCCTCCTTGTTGAATGGGAAGATCGACTGTACCTGGTAGACCAGCATGCCGCTCATGAACGGTTCCTCTATGATGCCCTCGCAGCGGACAGGGTATCTCAGCCACTCCTTGTTCCCCTCGAGTTCCCCGTGGAACCTGAGCAGGAAGGAACCGTTACCGAGAATGCCCGGGATCTTGCAGATATGGGGATTCGTCTGGAAAAGAAGGACTCAGGGACCTGGGCTCTTAAAGGAGTGCCTCCTGTTTACAAGGGGGCAGAGGAAGAGATTGTCGAATTAATCACTACGCAGGCAGGAACAAAGGAAGTTCTCCAACAGAATCTGTTTTCCCGGATCGCCTGTAGAAAAGCGATAAAGGACGGTGCCTCATTAGATCCCCTTTCGGCCTATGAAATCCTCCGCTACATCTTCACCCTGGAAAATCCCCGATGTCCCCACGGCCGGCCGATCTGGGTAGAGATTACCCGGGAGCAACTCTTCCGGCAGGTAAAACGAATCGTGTAGGATCCACACCCTTCTACAAACCGGCAAGGATTTTTTCTACTTCCTCCCGTTTGGCGTAATCGGGTTTCTTTGCAAGGAGCCCCTGGAGGATCTCTTTAGCCCCTGCTTTATCCCCCAATGTTATGAGGATCTTCCCCAGGTTATGGTACGCCTCCCAATAAGACGGTTCCATTTTGATGAGTTGCTGAAAAGTATCCCGTGCTTCTATGAACTTGTTTGCACCTGTATAGGCAAGACCGAGATTGTACCGCATCAAAGGAACGTTCGGTTGTTTTGAGATGGCTTTTACATAATGAGCAATACTTTCCGTGTATAGTTCTTTGTGCAGATATACACTTCCCAGATTGTTGTTTACCTCTACCGAGTCAGGATCGATCTTATAGGCTGCCAGGAGATGTTCCAGGGCTTTGTCATACTGCCCGGCTTCATCGTACAGCCGGCCCAGCTCTATACGGGGTTTCACATAGTTTTTATCGAGCTGCACCGCCTTACCATGAGCCGCTAGTGCTGCGTCCCGGCTTCCCAGCGCTTCGCTGATCTGCCCTAAGGTAAACGCGTACTCCGCCGATTCGGGCCGAATCTTCATTGCCCGGGTGATATACTCCAGAGCCTCTTGAGGTTTTTTCAATTCTAGCTTGATCAGGGCCATATTGTAGTTGTTGATGTCGCTGTTCGGTTCCAGGTCCACAGCTTTTTGAAACCAGGGCTCTGCTTCCGAGAATTTTCCCATCCGGTAGAGAGTGGTGGCCAGACCCCGGGCATTTCGCGGATCTTTCGGTTCATATTTAATCGCCTGGGCATAGGCTGCAGCAGCTCCGTTTAAATCGTTCTTTGCCCGAAGGATTTCTCCCATTTCAAAGTAAGCCCGGCCATAATCGGGTTTGATTCTGGAAGCCCGAAGAAAGGCATCGTACGCTTTATCGTATTCGTGCAAGCGATTAAGAGTTACTCCCAGGTTAAAATTTGCCACTGCATGGTTTGGATTAAAACGAATACAGCTTTCAAAGCTCTGCCGGGCATCCCGGAACTGGCCAGCCCGAAACTGAGCTTTGCCTAGTTCAAAGAAAATGTCCGCATTCTGAGGATTCAACCGGGCGGCATCGGTAAATGCTGTAATAGCTTCCCTCGTATTTCCGGCTTCGGCATACACTCTCCCGAGGGTAAAGTAGGGTTCCCATAAATCCGGATCTCGCTTAATTGCCTCATGAGCAAACTGGAGAGCTTTCTGGCGGTTTTCCGGATCCTCTGGATCTTCCCGAAAAAAAGCATCTGCTGTTCGGGCATACGCTCGGGCTGCGTAAGATGAGCGGTTTGTATCTTTCTCCAGCTGAATAACCTCGTTGTACAGATTTCGAGCCTGGAGAAAATTGGGCACAGCGAGGGCTTCATCCCCCTGCTTCAGCAAATTCCGAAGCCGTTCCTCCCGTGCCCGTTGTTCCGCACTCAGTTTAGCCAACCGGGCTTCTTCCTCTTTCCTCGCCTCTTCTTCCCGGGCTTTTCGTTCCCTCTCCGCCTGTGCCTGCTGGGCTTTCAGGAGTTTTTCTACTGCATCATCCGAAGTAGAAGGCTTTGCCGTCTTTGCCAGCTTCTCGAGAGATTGTTCGAGGGATTCTTTCTGTGCCTGCAATGCCTCCAGTTCTTTTGCCCGGGACTCCTCCTCGGCCTTTCTCTTAGCCTCCAGGATCCGGGCTTTGAGCGCCTTTGCCTCTTCGTCCTCCGCATTTTCGATCAGTATTCGATCGAGCAAATCTAGAGCCCGCTGGTATTCCCCATTATTACTATAATCCTCTGCCAGGAGCAGAGTATTTCGTCGGGCTGTTTGCTCTGCCCCCCCTCCAGGGGCCAGCAAAAAATATCCCAGAACTCCTAGAAGAACCAGGATACCGATTCCCCCCATTACCAGTCTTTTTCTATCGATCACCGTCGTGCTCTCCTTCCATCATCACTTAATCATCAATATCCGTCTCTTCCCGCTTCTCCCGGATATCCTCTTTTTCCGCGGAGAGATTCGTAGTCTCATCACTGGAAGCCCGGAGAGAACTCAACACTGCTTCAAGGAGTGCTTTCTGCCGGGCTTCTTCCTCGAGCCGTTTCTGTTCCTCCTCCTTGCGGCGCTTTTCTTCTGTGATGCGCCGGTGTTCCTCTTCTTCCTGTTTCCGTTTCTCCTCTGCAACCCTCCGTGCCTCCCGTTCTTGCCGGATCGAAGCCAGAAGGGCCATCATCCGTTCAATCTGTGGACGCTGAGGAGAATCCGGCACCAGATTCAAATACGCGGTATAATCCTTCAACGCATCTTCCAGCCTGTCCAGCTTTACCTCCAGATTTGCACGATTCAAGTACGCATCTGCCAGCGATCCGTTGGTTTCCAGCGCCTGCGTATACATCTCTATCGCCTGCTCCGATTCACCTTTCGCCAGGTAGTTATTTCCTATGTTGAAGTACAGAAGATCCTTATACTGGAGGGCGTAGTCCAGTCCCCGTTTCATAATCCGGATTGCCTGGTCATGGTTTCCCAGTTGTTCATACGCTATTCCCAGGTAAAGGTAGATTACCTCATTCCTCGGTTCCTGGACTAAGGCTTGCTCGAGCAGAGGGACTGCTTCCCGGGGATTATTTTCAAGAAAAAACTTCTCTCCCCGCTGGAAAGCCGACTGGGCCTCTCCAAAAGAGGAAAGAACGCAGAATAGAAAAAACGTGAAGAGTGCCTTTCTCATGGTTTGACACGGTACATGAAAAATTCTACTCTTACAAAAACGGAATGGATTAAACATGATGCCGTTGATGCTTATCACCCTTATAATTCTCGGAACAGGAATAGGTTTTCTCATCTTTTTCCTGATCCGTTCCATCGTAATCCCCCAGAAGATTGCCACTCTGGAGAAACTGGTTAAGCAGAACAGAACAGCTTCCGCTATCCGTATGGCCCGAAAACTGATAACGAAAAATCCCCGTAATGTGGATGCCCATTATTTCCTCGGTCTCGCCTACCTGGCGGATAATAAGCCTGAATTGGCCTTGATGGAATTAAAAACTGTAAACTCCATTGGCCAATTCACAGATTCCTGCCGGGAAATCCCTTTCAGAAGAAAGATAGCAGAACTGTATACCAAATTCAACCAACCAGAAGAAGCTTTAAAGGAATACCTTCTTTTGGTAAGAAAGGAACCGAACCAGCCGGAATACCCCTTTTTAATCGGGCAGCTCTTTGAAGAACGGGGAAAGGGTGCAAAAGCAGTAGAGTTTTACCGCAAGGCCCTGGAATTAGACCCCAAAAACTGGAAGGCGTTTTTTCACATGGGAATGGTCCTGTACCGGACAAAAAAACCGGCAGAAAGCAGGGAGTCCCTCGAAGCATCTCTAAAGCTGAATCCGGAAAATTACGCTGCACATTTTTACCTGGGAAGATTATTCAAAGAAAATCATGAATACACTCCTGCTCTGGCTGCATTTGAAAAGGCTCAGAAGGATCCTGTATACAAGACAAAAGCTCTGATAGAACGGGGAACCTGCTACATGAGCATGAACAACTTTGAAAAAGCAGCTTCGGAGCTGGAACGGGCTATAAAACTGGCACGGGAAGGGGAAGAAAACGAACTCCTCTATGCCCATTACTTCCTCGCTCATTGCTACGAAAAGATGCGGGAATTAGAGCAGGCTATTGAACACTGGGAGACGATCTATACACGCAAACCCAATTTCAAGGATGTTGCAGAAAAACTCACCCAATACCAGGAATTCCGTCAGGATGATCATGTGAAAGACTTTATGACTGCCAGTAGAGAAAATTTTCTTGAACAATGCAAAAACGTTGCTACTGCTCTCGGACTAACGGTTCAGGATGTGACGGATATCCCCAATGGATGCCAGATACTGGGAGTAGAGGCTCAGTCCAAGTGGAGAAATGCCCGAAAGATTCCAAAACTCCTCCGGTTTCTCAGGACCACAGAACCCATAGACGAATCTGCGGTACGCTCCCTCCATGAAGAAATGAAACAGCTGAATGTGACCCGGGGCATCGTATTAACCAGTTCGAGCTTTAGCCGCCTTGCCCTGGAGTTTGCAGAATCTCGCCCTATTGAGCTGATAGGGAAAGAAAAGCTGCTCGAGCTCCTTAAGTCCATACCCCGGGAACCGGTACATCGGGATTAAATCGGATGAAGATCCTCTGTGTGGCAGACCATGTCGATCCTTTGATTTACACGATGAGTGCAAAAGAACGGTTCAAGGATATTGATCTCGTACTTTCTGCCGGAGATTTACCGATGGAATACCTGGGTTTCATCTCTTCTATGCTGAATCGTCCGATTCTATTTGTGTTTGGGAACCATAATTTAAAAAGTCTAACCCTTTTTAACCGCAAAATCTCTCTCTATTCAGAGATTGATCAGTTTGACTCCTATCTGCAGAACAATTATGGTTCCACGTATACCGGATGGAAGGTTACACGAACCCGGGGGCTTCTCATCGCAGGGCTGGGAGGAAGCATGCGGTACAACGATGGCGAAAATCAGTACACAGATTTTCAGATGTATTTAAAGATCCTGAAGCTTATCCCAGGCTTGCTCTGGAATAAAATCCGGTATGGCCGATACCTTGATATCCTCTTGACCCATGCCGCTCCCTTTGGTATTCAGGATCAGGCCGACCTCTGCCACCGGGGATTCCGCGCTTTCCTCTGGTTTATGCGGGTATTTAAACCCCGGTATTTGATCCATGGCCATGTACATCTGTATGATTTAAATGCAAAACGGGTCGACACCTACTACCAGACGCAGGTGATAAATGCGTACGACCATTGTGTGATCGAAATCGATGTTAACGAGATAAACAATAAACGAAAGGGAAAGGTTAAAGACGTATGAGTATCCATTTAAATGAACAGGCCCAGCATGATTTTAACCGGGCACGGTGGAAAGAAACGATCAACCGGATTCTGTCCATCTGGAGACCGGAAAAGACGGACCTGTTGAGCCTGGAAGAAATAAAAGAGATCCTTAAACCCAAGAGTGAAACCTATAGAGGGATGCAGACGGTTCCTATTGATCGAATAGTAGGGAGCGAGGGCAGGTACCGGGATTTTGATAAAAAGTACCTTCCCCGGTACGAGTATCTCCGGCAGCGCTGGATGAATATAGACCGGGCCCATCTTCAGAACATTATTCTTCCACCGATTCAACTGTATGAGATTGGCGGAGTGTATTTTGTACGGGACGGAAATCATCGGGTATCCGTGGCTCGCATGCAGGGAGTTGAGGCTATCGATGCAGAAGTTGTTTCCCTGAATGCAGAAATCCAGCTAGATCCAGACATAACCCGTGATACTCTAAAAGAAAAGGTGATCGAATGGGAGCAGAAACAGTTCTTTGAAAAGACGGGATACGATAAATTCTTCCCGCCGGATGAATTACGATTCACCGCTACAGGGCGATATGATGAGATTCTAGAGCATATCCTCGTACATAAGTACTTTATCAATCAGAAATCGGATACAGAGATCTCTTTTCAGGAAGCAATGATTTCCTGGCACGATCATGTATTTAAACCGATTATAGACATTGTTCAGCAGGAAGGGATCCTCTCTCGATTTCCCGGACGCACTCCTGCAGATATGTACGTCTGGATTTCCCGGCATTGGGATGCATTGAAACAGAAGTATGGTCAATCGTATCCGATCGATAAAGCGGTCGAGGATTTCAGCATTCGGTATGGCCAGGGATGGAAAGCTCAGTTATTGGATCTTCTCTACCGTCTTTTCAGTTTTCTCACGGGGAAAGAGAAATTCTGAAGCTGCCCAGGGACCTTTTATCCATAGAGGGCCCTCCTGTTCAAAAGAGGCAGAATATACATACATTTCCTTAGCTCCTGTACGAATTTTTGGGGAAGAAAGGAATACGTTCAGCGGATTCAATCCTGATTTTAGAGGAAGTGTCCCCAGC
>JAGODW010000064.1 GCA_017998025.1 Spirochaetales bacterium | reverse complement strand
GAAAGGAACACATCTCTCCAGGAGGAAATCGTACAATTGCTCCAGGCTCGAATTTCTTCCAAACTAACACAGAATATTTTTGAATACCTTCGTGTTTTAGAGGTTAACGATCCTAGGGCTGAGCAAACGGCTTTAGGGATATTGGAGACGCATGAAGAACAGGATCAGGATCTTCTCCTTTCGGTACTGGGCTACCTGGGACTTCCTTCTGTACCGGCCCATCCAGAAGCTGTTCTCCCTCTTCTGGAGGTTCAACGGCGAAGAGTAGTCTCGGCTGCTGTCCGGTATCTAGGGGCGAAAGGAACTGAGGAAGTAGCCAGACGTCTCATAGAAAGATTTAAAGAGGAGGATGCAGATGAAGAAATTCGGTGCTCGATCCTTCTTGCTCTGGGGGAACTCCGCTCTCCGGTATCTGTTGATTTCTTACAGTCGATCCTGGACAATCCGGATGAGAGAATCGTGTATCGGAGGTATGCCTGTGATTCCCTCGGAAAGATTGCCGCAAGGGAGGCGTATCCGAGCATTAGAAAGGCACTGGAAGATTCAGACAGTCTGATGCGGGCCTATGCGGTTTCAGCTATAGGTTCTTACCCGGATCCAGAAGTTGAAGAGCTGCTCCTCTTCGCACTGCGGGACGATTTCGCCCGTGTTCGTGCCTTTGCTGCAGAAAAACTGGGGAATCGAAAAGCAGAGTCAGCCGTAGATATTTTGATCTATCGAAGCCGGAAAGATGCAGACCGTCAGGTACGTACTGCCTCCCTGAAAGCTTTAGCCGAGATTGGAACCGAAAAGGCTGTAACATTTTTAGGAGACCTCCTC
This sequence comes from Spirochaetales bacterium, assembly GCA_017998025.1. Lineage (GTDB taxonomy): Bacteria > Spirochaetota > Spirochaetia > DTKZ01 > DTKZ01 > DTKZ01. Next base: position 6,710 of record JAGODW010000064.1, on the reverse strand, counting down.
CTCGATGAAAAAGCTTCTCAGGAGCTTCGGATAGAATCAATCCGTCTTCTTCTAACGTATCAGCCGGAGAAAGGAAAGGTACCTCTACAAACCCTGATAGAACGGGAATGGACAAAGGATAATTCCCGGTTGTTGGATGAGGCATGCAAACAACTCTCTCTTCAGATCCTTTCCGGGTATGAAGAGTTTTATCTACGGATGCTGGATCACAGATCCTTTATCATCCGCATATACGGAATCCGAGGCATAGGAAGGAACCAGATCCTCCAGGAAAAAACGAGGATCGAACGAATAGCAAAGGAGGGGGCTACGGCGCAGGAACGAAAAGAAGCCCACGCTGTTCTGGAACAGTGGGGCTCTTCTCCCTGATTTTGAATTTCTTCTATTCTAATAATCCACCCAGTCTAAAAATCCGCCAGCACCACATCTTCCACATAAAACTGGTACTTCCGTTCGTTAATTTCAAAGGAAAGGGTATCTCCCTTTTTCCCCTTCAACAGTTCTCCTCCCAGGGGTGAGAGGTAGGAAATAATGGATTTGGAAGGATCCGATTCCCAAGGCCCCAGGATTACAAACTCTTCCCTCTGGTCGGTGAGCAGGTTCTTGAGTATGGCTTTGGTGCCGAAGTTGATCTTTGATGTATCTACATCCTTGGGGAAAATAACCTGAGCTCGTTCTATCTCTTCCCGCAATTTTCCGATCGTGGTATTAAGCAGTTCCTGCTTTTCTTTAGCCGCCTTATACTCCGCATTCTCCCGAAGGTCTCCCAAGGCCCTCGCTTCGGCAATTTCCCGTGAATTGTTCGGAACTTCAACCTCTACCAGGTGTTGTAGCTGTTGCTGCTTCGCCTCGTAGCTGGAGGGGGTAGTATAGAATCCCCGGGAGGCAACCACTTCCTTTTCCCCATCCCCCACGAACTTGAAATGAGGGAACCTCTTTTGAATTGCGGACCGAAGATCGATCTTGATCCCGTCTTCGATAGAATGGGCATCCCAGATAAGGGTATATACCCGATGGATCGATTCCTCATCTGCCTGAAGGAGAAATTTCTCTACGTTTTTCTCGTCGATCAAGTACGATAGAATCTGTCTATTCAGTTTTCGATTGACTGCCGTGTCTTTCTTATTTTCAATCTCTCGATAGGTAATTTCCGACAGATGGATCAAGCTGATAAGGATCTTCTCATAGGGAACTTGTAAGGTATGTAGCCATTCAGGGTTCAGATAGTTCCGAACAAGCCAGACAAAAGCTTCCCGATTGTCCTTATACTCATTCAGTATCTGTTGAAAAACCTTTTTTACAGAATCCCTATATCCGGCGTTGATTAATTCATCCAGGATAGAACGAGAAGGGTAGAGGGAGAAAAGGGAAATATAGATCTCGTGCCAGTTTTTCAGATTCTTCTTTATCTGCACGAAAAATTCTCTCTTTATGTCGGAATGCGGTATTTTCGAAAAAACGCCTACTACATCTTCCATCGAGGAAAAGAGCTCTTTTAGATCAATAGGAAAGCCAGGGCTTAGAAACGGATACTTGGTAATAATTTTCTTTACCAGAATGGCACTGGATATTACATACTCGTTTACCGTTGTATACGAACGGAGGAACCCCAGAAAGTATTCGAACATTTCAGCAAAGGAATCTGTACCCGGTTCTGTACTTTTTAATTCGAACACATATTCTTCAATGATCTGAACTCGAGCAAAGAAATCTTTCTCAGCCTTAAATTTATTCAGCATTTTTTCTTCTATGGAAACAGGGTAGTCCCGAACCTCGTAGAAATCTGCCTTATCGGGCAAACTGCCAAATTGGTTATCTTCCTTTAGAATTCTACGGGCAGCTGCACTCCACTGGGTCCACTCGGAGTTCGTTAAAATTGAAGGCACAAGTTCTGCCTTGATCCGCTTCATGTCCGCTGCATTATCGAGGCTTTTAATAATTGTTTTTAAAGCCCAGGGAATGTCCTCTTTGATTTTTTTCTTTAGCTTTTCCCGGTTCATAGCGGTTTTCAGTACCCAGATATGCTGCTTGCTGAGAGTCTGCAAGGCACTTACTGCCATTTTTAGGGACATCTTATGGTTCCGTTTTTTTACAAAGTCGATTTCTATCATATCATCCTTGATGGATTTAATCTGGCCTACTCCCCATTGCCGATGATAGACAAAGTTGCCTGCGTCGAAGGAAATGTGTTTTTCAAAATCTGAGATTGCATCGTGCACATTCCTCCAGCTCTGGGTAAGGTTTGAGATACGAATGTACTCTTCCAGCTGACTGTGATAGCTATACTTCTGTCGGTAGCATTCTACAATCTCCTTCCGCGCCCATGTATTCTTAGCGTCGTAGGTGAGGATTCTTTTTAGCAGCTCAATAGCTGTATCCCAATCTTTTTTCTTTTTATAGTACGGGTACAGATCCTCCAGGAGTTGTATTGCCCGCTCTTCAGAGAGGGTCTTGGCAACCTTTTTTTCTGCATGGTAGAAAAAATCCGATTCATCCGGACAGAGAGAAATCAATTTCTGCCATATCTCACGAATATTGTTGAAAAGTTTTTTATTTATGTACCGGTGGAGGGCTTTTTTATAGTAGTCGATCGCTTCCGGCAGATTTCCTTCTTTTTCCTTTAACTCTGCCAGGCTTTTTACAATATCTGCTTCCTCATAATCTATCCGTATCAGCCGCTCCCAGATGGCGTGAAGCTTTTCCGGCATATTTTCGTTATTGTAGCAGTCTACCAGGGTACGAAGGGCAAATTTATTTTCACCAAAATCCAGGATTCTTTGGCAGAGGTGCTCAACAATATTCCATTTATGGTTGTCAATAAAAATATTCGTCAATATAACAAGCCTGCTGTCATCTACAAACTGCTGGCTTAAGGAGAGAATCCCATAGAGGTAAAGGGCAATAATGCTATTTTTCGTATGGTGCAGGTGTTCTTCACAGACGCTCTGAATTTCCTCCTGCGCATTCGCCTCCAGTATCTCTTTAATAACCTCATCCAGGTCTTCAAAGTTTTTTATTGTATAGCTATTTAGCGTAGCCCGCGTCCATTTTTCTTCATTCAACATTTCCCGTATACGGTGAACCAGTTCCTGGACACGAGGATTTAAGGTTTCATTAGTTTTTACAGCTTCGTTCATTTCCGTTCTCCTGTATTATTTTGTATACTGTTCGTATATCGAAGGACTAATATGCTTAATTTTAAGCAACACTTCATCTATTTTTCCCTTTTCTTCTTTTGTCATAAGATAATGATCAATCAACCAGAAATACCGGTTTAAAAGCCGGGGCACCAATAGATCTTTTTTCTCAGGATGTTCCCGGAGCTCCATTTCCAGCATATAGATCCCCTGGCGAAGTTTCCCATATTCAATGGATCGCAGTTCCCGTTTTACATTGAAAACCCCAAAGAGAACACCAAACACCGGAATCCATTCTGCAAGAGAAGGAAGCGAGTATCCCAGCTCTTCCAGTTTGGAAATTAACCGGAGAATCATTTCCGATTCCAACAGGGCAAGATCTACTCCCTGCGGGTTGTGAAAAAAAGCCTCTCTAAAAAAGACCTTTGAAAGCTGTATCTCATTCACAAGGGCGTAACAATCTGCCAGTTCTGCCAGGATCTCCGGGTCTTCCTTACTTAGGCCGCTGGCAGTAGTAAGGATTTTCAGCGCAGTATCGTAAGCACCCAGAGCTTTGTAACACCGGCCCGTGCGTAACAATAAATCAGGGTCCTTATTATCCGGATGCTGAGCGAGAAGGTTCTCATAGAGTCCCAGACACATATGGAACACGAGATGCTTCAGGGACGAAATGCACATATCTGAAACCAGCCCGATTTTCTGGTAGAATGCTGGAAACCCTTTCCATTGAGAAATCAGGTACTCCCCCCGCTCAAAATCCCCTCCCAATACCCGGGACGTATCGAGACGATCTTTCCAATACTGGGCGCACTTCAGGGACGAGACGATTTCCGGATGTTCGAAATCTATCTCAAAACCTCTTTCCAGTTCCCGGATCCCCCCTTCCAGTTCCCCTTCGCTGAATTTTTTATAGGCAGATGACAAAATACCGGGAATTAATTCACTCTGCATCGAGGCTTCTTCCCTATTTACTGTTTCTGACATTATTTTTAGAATACCTATTTGAAATTTTTCCCTAAGTATTGTACCACTTTAAACATGGTAAGTTCAAGGATTCTCACGGCCCCTTCGATCCTTTCCGCGGATTTTGCACGGATGGGAGAGGAGGTGAAAAAAATTGAACAGAATGGAGGAGACTGGGTCCATGTAGATGTTATGGATGGATGCTTCGTCCCTAATATTTCTTTTGGGCCTAAAATGGTGGAAGATATCCGCTCCTACACGGCACTGCCGCTGGATGTTCACCTTATGACAAACAATCCTGATCATCTGATCCATCGATTTGCCGAGGCGGGAGCGGATTCAATCACGTTTCACCTGGAAGCATCTATTCACGCTCACCGAACCCTTATGCACATCCAGAGTACAGGAAAGCGAGTCGGCATTTCGATTGTTCCTTCGACACCTGCATTCATGCTTCAGGAGCTCTGCGGAGAACTTGACTTAATCTTAATCATGACGGTGAATCCTGGCTTCGGAGGGCAAAAACTAATCCCCGCCTGCCTGGAAAAGGTCCGATACTTACGGGCTTTGCGGGAGGAACGGAGGTATCGGTATCTTATAGCCGTGGATGGAGGAATCAACCAGTTTACAGCTCCTCAAGCGGTTGAAGCAGGGGCGGATATTCTGGTACTCGGCTCCGCTTTTTTTAACTCGTCTGATCCTCGGGCAGAGTTACAGGCAATGAAAGGCACTAAATTCGTTTAGAAGGTGGTTGGTTTTGTCGAAAATGGGTGAGAAGGGGTGAAGTATCATGAGAGAGAAAAGGAAGGTGGTGGCTTTCTGCCTTTATTTCCTTATCCTGGGAATTCCTTTTACAGGTGCAGAGACGGATTTTAGCGGGGATTCTTTTCTACAGGAGGGGATAGAAGCATTTCGCGCATCCGATTTTCAAACAGCCTTGTATCGGTTTCGGGAGATACTCTCAGATCCCCGGGGAAAACCATTCCAGGGTGATGCATACTTCTGGATTGCTCGAGCATACATGGCCCTGGGAAGTCTGGATGAAGCATCAAAACATCTTGAGTATTTCCTGGTTCATTTCAAAGAAAATCCCTATTATATGGAAGCTCTCTACGAGAAAGGTCGCCTTCTATATCTGCAGAATGAGTATTCTGCTTCTCTTGAGCATTTCTACAGCTTCCTAAAACAGTATCCTGATTCTCCGTATGGGGCCAATGCCTACTACTGGATAGGGGAATCTCTCTTTGCACTGGGGAGGTTTCGAGAAGCAGAAAAAGTCTTTCAGTATGTGGTAACACAGTTCCCTGCCAGCTTTCGAGTTGAAGCGGCTAGATTCAAACTTGAAGTCATTCAATTGAAATACCGGGAAGAAGAGTTGTTAAAGCTGCTTAAATGGAGCCATGAAGAATACCTCAAGGCCCTGGAGGAGTTTCAGAAACGGGAAGCCGTATATGCGGATTCCATCAAAGCGTACCAGCGAAAGATTGCTCTTCTTTCCTCCAGCGATTTTCAAGGAGAATTGCTAAAGCTTTCTGAACGAGTACGACTTTTAGAAAGTGAGCTGGCTCAAGCTCAAAAAAATGAAGAGCGATTAACCGTGGAAAAAGCTACCCTGGAGAATACACTGTTACGATTTAAATCGGATGGAAACGTTTCTCCGGTGGGAATTGCAGAAGGTTCTCCTGATGCTGCAGAGATAAAGAATCTCCTAGATCTTCTCGAGGTGAAACAGGAAGCTCTTGCACTAAAGGAGGCGTACCTGGAAAAACTTCGCAAGGAAATCCTTGGAGAGAGAGAAGGGGAAGGGAAATGAATCGATTCCTGATTCCGTTGCTTCTTCTACTCATTGCAGCGGTAGGAACCCCTGCAGCAGGAACTCCGATGGAACTGGAAGAGGGAATTCTAAAAGTTGTTTTTCAGGAGCGGTTCGGGAGCTTTACCCCGTACTTAAAAGTTTCTGAAACCGCATGGATCCCTCTTTGGGTAGATAAAGACCCAAGAACTTCCTATGTAACTCTTCTTGTTGGGAATGAAACGTATCGGCTGGGGAGAGACATTACGGGAACACCGGGAAATTTACAGAGGAGTTCAGAAGGAACTTTTTATCTGTGGAATGTAGCAGGACTGGAGGTAAAACAACTATTCACCTTTCTCCGATCGAAAGATTCCCTGAAAACAGATGCTCTTCAAATCGTTTTAGAAATTCAAAATCTTCGAGAAGAGGAAGTTTCAGTCGGTGTCCGATATACTCTTGATACCTATTTAGGGGAGAAATCCCAGAAACATTTTCGCACAGGCAAATTTTCTTCCATTGATCAAGAGGCATCCTTTACCCCGGATAGGGAAAATTGGTTCCTTGTTTCAGAAGATCCAGAAATGGATCTCGGCATGATGGTTCTTCTTCAGGGAGAGGGGGTATCGCCTATAGAAGAGGTAGTATTGGCCAACTGGAAACGCCTTACAGAAGCATCCTGGAAATACGTAGTAAATCCTATCCGAAACTTTACCTTGTTACCGTACTCTATAAATGATTCGGCTGCTGCTCTCTACTATCCGATAGTACGCATACATCCCCGACAAACCCGTAAGATTGTTACGGTACTGGGCAAT
>JAGODW010000063.1 GCA_017998025.1 Spirochaetales bacterium | reverse complement strand
CACGTAGGCTACGATAGAAAGGATAACCAGATACCAGATCGGCATAGGGACAAGTGGAGCTTTCCAGGACATGATCTTCTGAATAATTACAGGTACATCCCCCCCCGGATGAGGCTGAATCGTTACAGCCAGGCCTGTCCATACAAAAGACATCCCTATCGTCACAATGATTGAGGGAAGTTTCTTTAAATAGATAAATGCCCCAATCGTTGCATAAATAAGAAGAATTCCTGCCAGCATACTGATTCCCAGCCAGGGATGCCGGGGTATTAACGTGCCGACAATACAGGTCACCAAACTCACAAGGTTTTCTATAGAGAAATCTATCTCCCCAATAGACATAGCGAACATTTGAGCTATCGTTGCCAAAGATACAGGAATTACCATATTTAACAGTAAATTTAGACCCTGGTACTGGAGTACTCGTGGCCTTAGAATAATAATAGGAATCAGAACTGCCAATAGAGAGAAGGTCGGAAGAAGAAAATCTTTAAAATAACCCGCAGTCCGCACCGGTAAAAAGTTTGCCTGTTTCTCCATATCTTCTTATTCCTGCTTTAAAAGGATGATTTCAAAATTTCTTCCTCTGTCGCTTCTGCTCCAGAGTGTTCGGCGATAATTTTCCCTGCTTTAAAAACATAGACGCGATCGCAATATTTTAATTCATCGATTTCAGTCGTATACCACACAAAACTTTTCCCTCCCTTTTTCTCTTGCAGAATCAGTTTGTAAATTTCTTCTTTCGTTCCTACATCAACCCCGCGGGTCGGATCATCCATAAGTACCAGAGGTGCTGCAGATTCAAGGCATCGGGCAAATAGTACTTTCTGTTGATTCCCCCCACTTAGAGACAGAATATTATCTGATAGGGAGGTAGATTTGATATCCACAATCGAACGCCATTTTTCTCCGATTTGATATTCCTTCTTTGTATCAATAAAAAAAAGTTTGGTTCGCAATTTTTTATAGATCTGCACCGTTATATTCTTAACGATTGACCATACAGGGAAAATACCATCTATTTGACGATCCCCCGGAATGAATGTAACTGAATCTTTTATTTCGTATTCTTGATTATTACGAAAATCGAAAAGATCCAGAAGCAACTTCGTTTGTCCATGCCCGGCCAACCCGGCAAGCCCTACAATTTCTCCCTTCTGGACGTAGAAAAAAGGTGTTCCCTGTTCTGTACGGGGTTTTATAACATAGGAACCTTGCGGCACGATCCCGGATGCTTTTTTCTCCGGCGATCCTTTTCTGCTTTCGGTGCCAGCCGCCTGGCCCTGGATAGAAACAACCCGAACTCCTGGGTCTGCAGATACTTTTGCTTCTCCCATAAGTTCAATTATTTTCTGACGGGATGCCTCAGGGGTAGGAAGAATCCCTACATTCCTGCCATCTTTCATGACAACAATCCGCTGGGTACAGGCCAGCACTTCATCCAGCAAATGGGAAATATAGATGCAGCTCATCTCCTTTCCCTGTAATGTCTTCAGGTATTGAATTAACTGCCCTGTTCTTTTGCTATCCAGCGCACTCGTCGGTTCGTCAAGGATGATCAGTCTTAAAGGTTGGTTAATCACCGTAAAAGCTTTTGCAATCTCAAGCATTTGCCGTTGACTTAAGGGGAGATCTTCCACCACATTGTCCGGTTGTATTCCATGGTCTGGAAAGACTGCATCCAGCATGTTCATGATAAAATCAGAAGCGCGTTGCTTCCAGTTTCTTCCATTCAATTCAGGATGAAAAACCCGTAAATTTTCAACAACCGTTAGATTCGGACAGAGGCTTAATTCTTGAAATACTGCCCGAATTCCCATCTTATGGGCTAAATGAACAGTGTATCCCGGGGGTATAACATGATGATTAATAATGATACTTCCGGTTGTAGGGGGAAATGCACCAATAAGGATATTTACTAAAGTAGATTTTCCTGCTCCATTATGACCTACAATGCCCAGTATTTCCCCTTGAACTATTTGAAGATTCACATCTTTCAGTGCCTGAGAATGAAGAAAATTTTTTCCTAAGTTTTGAACTTCTACCAAGATATCCATATTAATAACTCTATGTATTATCCGTTCATAATTGATTGATTCGTAAAACAAGGCCAGAAACAATGCCGGGGAGTCTTTAAAAAGACTCTCCGGAAATTATAGAGCAAAATTATTGCGGAAGCGGATCTGCTGGAGCCGGTTTCCCTGCCTTTGCATTCTTTATAAGCTCCTTTACCCATGACTGGGGATACTCAATTGTTGCTACACCGCCTTTTTCCGTATGAGCGAGGAAGTAATCCAATTTATCACCGGGAATTGTGAGGGGAGGCAATTTTATTTCTTTTGGCACATCCTCTCCATTCAAAACTTCCAGGGCCACCCAGAAAGCAATCTGCACTACACTGGGGGAAATTGTACAGGACGATGTATCCCATCCTGTTTTTGTTTTTAATTCCTTCCAGATTTCAAGTTCATCGTACCGGTTTCCCATAAATACAATAGGAATCGGCCTGCCAGCGGCTTCGAAAGCTTTTACTGCACCATACCCATCTCCGCCCTGGGTCACCACTGCATCAATCTTAGGAAGGGAGGGAAGAATCCCTGCAACTTCTTTTTGAGCAACTGACTCGGTCCAGTTTCCATATACCTCACCCACAATCTTAAATTGCGGATATTTTTTGATTCCTTCCATAATTCCCGCATGAATCGCATCATTCACGTAGGTTCCGGCAAGACCGCGGATCTCCAGAACATTCCCCCCATTGGGAAGCCGTGTAGCGAGGTACTCAACTTCCGATCGACCATAGTACTCGAAATCTGTGATCAGTCGGTACGCAGAAGGTTCCGTTATTGCATTATCGAAGGAGATTACCGGAATTCCTGCTTCAATTGCCTTCTTTACCGCAGCGTTTAAGGCCGTAGGAGAAGCGGCATCTAATACAATAGCATCATACCCTTCCAGAATCAGGTTCTGGATCTGGGCAGCCTGTTCTGCCGCAGAGCTTTCATTTGTCGTAAAAGCAGGCCCTTCCGCAATTAAGCCTTGCGCTTTCGCCTTTTCTACTACACTCTTCCAATCCTTCAGCATCTGCTGACGCCAGGAGTTTCCCGCATAGTCATTGCTCAAAGCGATCCGCCATTTTTTCCCAGCGGGTTTTTGTTCTTGTTTTCCTCCTGCGAAGAGAACACCGCATACAAGGAAAACAACCAGAGAAAGGGCAACAATTTTTTTCATATAGACCTCCCCTTTGAAATAGGTTATTTTGGAGTATCGTACGCTGACTCAAAGCAGAATTGAATGGTAAAAACACATAATTTTAGGAAAATTCTCAGATTCGCAACAAAGGATTCTTCGAATAGTGTACACAAATTAGGTAACCAGACGATTCCGCATATAGTGGGAAGGAGCAATGCCGTACTGTTTTCGGAAACACTTGCTGAAATAGTAAGGATCCATATACCCTACCCTGTCTGCAATCTCTCCGATGGATACAAGAGGTTCCGCTTCCATCAGTTCTTTAGCTTTCTTTAGCCTGCACTGGGTAAGGTACTCAATAACAGACACTTGCAATTCCCGTTTAAATACACCGCTTAAATAGTTGGGTGTTACAGAAACATGCTCCGCCACGTGCTCTACAGATAGATATTTTTTGGAGAAATTCTTTTCAATGAATTGTTTTGCCTTCTGTACCACCAGTTGGGTTCTTTTAGAACTATGTATCTCTTTTTTACTACATACGTCTAGAACGATCTGGTTCATCCATGACCTTAAACTCTCAAACGTATCCCGAATCCGTAATTCTTCCAGGATATCTATCTCAGAGAAGTACGTTTGAGGAGGGATTCCCTGTTCTTCCAGGAATTCATATAAAACAGCAAATATTTCCACGCAGATTAATTCGCAGTACTCCCGGGGAGGTTTTTTTTCTGCAATCCAATCAAATAGCCTGGCTAGAAGTTCTTCTATAAGCCTGCTGTTTCCAGCCCTTAACCCTATCAATAGCGTATTTTTATCCAGCACGTTAGGACTGCCTTTCCACTTTTTCAAATCAGAAGGATCCGGTTCATATAAAAATACACGGCCAGCTCCCTTGTAAAATTTATGCTCCAACGCATGGAGCGCCTCTTGATAAGCTTCTGGTAATTCCCTGAATCCAGAATGACCTCGACTTATTCCTATGGTGAATTCCATCCCGTTTTCTTTACCTGTATTTACCAGAGCGTTGGAGTCTATAACAGAGATATCTCTTTCATTCGGGAAAACCAGTACCACCCGCCCGTTATCGTCATAGAAAGAAATAACCGAATCATTCCAGGAAGGAGAAGAAAACACATCTTTTATTGTATTTCCATCGATGATGCCAAGCACAAAACATTCGGGTAGGTAGATGTGATACATCCGCAGGCTTCCCTCCAATTCAGAATCGGTAAAAGAATTGCCGGGAAGCAACAGAGAACAGAGGAACTGTTCCCGCAACATCCCTGCTTCCTTCCCTCTGGTATTACGGGAATGCAAGGTGAGTAGTTTGTTCTTTTCTTCTTCAAGAATTAAATCCTTAGCCTGGTACAGTGCCTTCTGGAATTCTCCTATATGCAGAGGCTTCAAAAGGTAATTCAATACCCCTGCCTGGATCGCCTTTTGTGCATATTTAAACTCTTCATACCCGGTTAGAATAATTATTTTTATGTACGGATATGTGAGATGTACCTGGATAGAAAGTTCCAGGCCGTTTAGAAAGGGAATATTGATATCTACAATCAGCAGTCTGGGCTTGAACTGTTCTATCAATTGGAGTGCCTGTTCTCCATCTTCCGCTTCCCCTACAATTTGAAAACCGAGTTTTTCCCAATCCACAGCATTCCGTATCAAACTGCGAATTAAATATTCATCGTCCACGATAAGTACAGGAATATGGAGTGTTTCCATTTTTTAACCTTCTTGAATGGAAGGAATAAGGATATGGACTTTTGTCCAGTACCCGGGCCGACTCTGGATCGAAAGGCCATATTCATCCCCGAAGCTTAACTTGATTCGCTGGTTTACATTGGTGAAGCCATAGCCATTTTTGTCTCTCGACGTAATGGATCCGTTCATTAAGTCTTCAATCGTCTTCTCGTCTATACCTATTCCATTATCCATCACCGTTAACCGGATCCGATTTTTCCCCTCTTTTTTCCCCAGGATCCAGATGCGGCCCTCTCTTCGAACATTTTTAAGCCCATGGTAGATCGAATTTTCTACCAGCGGCTGTAATGTGAGTTTAATTATCTGTTTATCGTACAGGTCTTCCTCTACTGAGATCGAGTAAGAAAATTTGTCCCGGTACCGTATTTCCTGAATGGTAAAGTAATATTGTAATGTGGCGAGTTCGTCCCGAATACTGACGTACTGTTTTCCCCGGCTTAAAACTCCCCGATAAAACATGGAAAGGGCTTTGCTCAGGGTATAGGCGTCTTCGTTTCTGTTAAGCTGTGATAGTGCGCAAATACTTTCCAGAGAATTATAGAGGAAATGTGGATTTATCTGAGACTGCAATGCGATTAATTCAAGTTCTCGTTCTCTCTTTTGCTCGCTATACACCTGATCCATCAAGCTGGAAATTTGCTCCAGCATGTCGTTGAACGACCTGGAGAGCAGCCCTATCTCATCCTTTCGAACAAGGGGCATCCTGATCTGCATATCCCCCTCTGCAGCATCCCGCATATAATCGGATAATAGACGAATGGGCCGTGAAATAGAACTTGAAATCCAGATCGCAAATAGGATTTCAAATACAATACAAAAAAGCCCAATTGCATAGATGGTGAGGGTTAATCTTTTCCCGTATCCCAGTAACTCATTCAAGGGTACCATTCCTACAATCAGCCAGCCCAGTCGTTCTAGATGTCTTGATGTAACGACAAACTGCTCCTTGCCAAACGTAGTTATTTTCCCTTTCGTGTTATAATCGGTAATTAGATCCAGATAGCGGGTTCTGAAAAACTCACGGTACAGGCTGTACTCACTTGTTTCTGGGAAGACGAGCACACCATTCCTGTTTATCACGATAAAACGGCCTGTCCGGCCGTAATCCAGGTGACTATACAGACAGGAGAAAATGTTCTTATTCATGTTAACTTCAAGAATTCCCAGAATATCCCCCAGGTTCCCCTTGCGAATGACACGGAACATGGAAGGCCCGGTTGTAATAGGCTGTTCAAACGTGTACTTTAAAGACCCCGGATCTGTCCACAGATATTTTTCTTTTAAATCCAGGACCATTTTCAAAAATGCTTCTGGTAGCATCTTTTTGTAAATCGAATTCCCCTCCCCGAAATAGCTTGTCGCTAGCAAGGTTCCATCCAATCTGTAAACAGAAACACGATCCACAAAATTTCGCAGATTTAGCGTTTTTTCTAATATAGAATCCACTATAGGGTAAGACTCGATCTCTTGCTGCTGGTTTGATTTATTTTTCTCCACAAGTGCCCGTTGAACAATAGGATCAGAGGCTACCCTAAGAGCTCCTGTTTCCACCTCGTTCAATACACTATCCAGGCTTTGAATAATAATATCCTGACTTTGTTGGGTGCTATTAATAATCCTTTCTATCATAAGATCATACGTTAAATTATGGGCAATAAATCCAGAAATAAAAATTAATAGAAGGATAATAATAAAATTGGGTATATATATTTTACTGGACAAGGAAAGATCTAAATACCACTGAACCAACCGTTCTTGAAACCGTCTCATTAAATTATCAAATATATTAACAGTATATTTTATTTTTCATCATTTAGCAACAAAATATAATGATAATGCAAAAAATAATCCGGGTCTTATCTGTACTGACAGATACATCTAATTATATCATATTAGTATGCATGAGATCTCCACTCTTATTGCCCAATGAATGAGTAAAGGAAGCAAAAGAGATTTCGGGAATCTCGCAAATCACAGATCTTGTACGGGAAGGGTTGAAAGCCTTAATTGAAAGGGAGGCTCGCAAACGACTCATTCAATTCAGCGGCTCAGACCCCTATGCGGAAGCAGCTCCACGAAATCGAATTGATCTTTCTGTAGCAGATCATCCTCAACCATGATCCTGGTAGATAGAGATGTACGAAGTAAGCAGACTCCTTGAGTAATCTTGATATTTCCTCTATAACAACAACCATTATGAGCTCCGGATCATTTCCCATAGAAGCAGTATTAGCTTTTATGATTGCCGGCATATGGGTTAGCGGTACGACCTACCTTGCGGAGAAGATCGGCAGTCGCCGGGGAGGACTGATTACCAACCTTCCCTCAAATATTGTTATTTCTTTTCTATTTATTGCCCTGTCAAAGGGCATCCCTTTTACCGCAGAGGCAGCCAGGGCAGTCCCGATTGGAATGGCGGTAACAACACTGTTTATCATTGTATTTATTGTAGTGCTTCCCGCCGGTTTGGCTGCTGCAGTAACATCCTCCCTTGCCGTCTGGGTAGTTTTCTCAATCGTTGCTTCTATGTTTCCAATCAATCACCTGGGTATTTCGCTTCTGATCTATCTGTGTATAAGCCTGGGAGGTTTTCTCTATCTGGAATATGGTACAAGTATTAAAAGCGTTCCCAAAAAACAGGTGGCTTTCCATATAGAGAACCTCTGTATTCGTGCTCTTTTTGCAGGTACAATAGTGG